>CAZBUX010000030.1:8409-11754 GCA_964495185.1 uncultured Rickettsiales bacterium
CATCCTTTTTTTCAAGCATCCAGATATAACACGCGGGCCGCAAACCTTCAAATAAATAAACAGTTAACAAAATGATTAATCTACATGTTTTTCAGGTATTTAAAAACGCTGTCGCCGTCTATGGGCAACGGCGTATCCTGGCCGTATTATGTCTCGGATTTTCCAGCGGTTTGCCCCTTGCCCTCACCGCGTCCACGCTTACCGCATGGCTTTTCGAATCCGGTGTCGATAAATCGTCCATCGGCCTTTTCGCTTCGGTCGCCACGCCCTATACGCTGAAATTTCTCTGGGCGCCGCTGATCGACGGTTTGCGTTTGCCGTTGCTGTGCACGTTGCTTGGCCGCCGCCGCGGCTGGCTCATCGCCACGCAGATCGCCTGCGCCGCATGCATACTGGCGCTCGGTATTGCAGGCACCGCGAACCTCTGGCTGGTCGCGTTCCTGGCGCTCCTCATCGCCGTGTGTTCCGCCAGCCAGGACATCGTCATCGACGCCTACCGCGTGGAAATACTCACTCCCGAGCAACAGGGCGCGGGCGCCGCCGCCGTAGTGCTCGGCTATCGTTTCGGCATGATCGCGTCCACCGCCGGGGCGCTTTACCTCGCCGAATACACCAGCTGGTTTTTTACCTATGCCGTCATGGGCGCGCTGATGGGGGTGGGCATACTCACCGTATTATTCGCAGGCGAGCCCGCCACCAGCAAAACCGCCGCCCCGCCTTCGTGCAGCATCGGCGCGTGGCTCACGCAATACGTCGCCGCTCCCCTTGGCGAATTCATGAAACGCCCCAACTGGTGGGTGCTGCTGCTGTTCATCCTGCTTTACAAACTCGCCGACGCGTTCATCGGCGGCATGACCAATCCGTTCCTTCTTGAAATCGGTTTTGCCAAAGACCAGATCGCCGGTATCGTCAAGTTCTACGGGCTCATCGCCACCATCGCCGGCAGTTTCCTCGGCGGTGCGCTGGTCTATCGCATCGGTGCGCTGCGCAGCTTATGGATTTGCGGCATCGCCCACGCGCTCACCAACCTCATGTTCGTCGTGCAGGCGAAAGTCGGCGCTGACACCGGCATCCTCGCGCTGGGCATCACCATGGAAAACCTAAGCGGCGGCATGGGCACGGCGGCGTTCGTCGCCTTCATGAGCGGCCTGTGCAACCTGCAGTTCACCGCCACGCAATACGCGCTGCTCAGCTCGTTCTCCGCCTTCGGACGCACATGGCTTGCCACCCCCGCCGGATGGGTCGCGGAAAAACTCGGCTGGGAATGGTTTTTCATTTTCGCCACGCTGCTTGCCATTCCCGGGCTTGTCGTGCTGGCGTGGATGCAGTCGGAGAACTCGCGCATACTTCGCCTGCTCGTGAAACTTTTCGCCGTTGCGCTTATCGCCGGTTGCTTACTCTGGGGCGCGCTTCATGCGGTGCTGTATTACGGCTTCGGCTAATCCCATTTCACTTCCGGGGGGAGTGACATTAGAATAGCTTCGGTATTGCCGCCCGTCATGAGTCCGAATTTGGTGCCGCGGTCGTAGAGCAGGTTGAACTCGACGTAGCGTCCGCGTTTGCGCAGTTGATGCTCGCGCTGCTCTTTCGTCCACGATTTTTGCATATGGCGGCGCACCAGTTTCGGATAGATGGCGTGAAACGCGTTGCCCACGTCTTTCGTGAACGTGAAATCGTTTTCCCAGTCTCCGGTGTTCACGTAATCGTAAAATATACCGCCGACGCCACGCGGTTCGTTGCGATGCTTCAGGAAAAAATACTCGTCGCACCATTGCTTGAATTTCACATAATACGCAGGGTCATTTTTATCGCAGGCCTGTTTGAACGCCGCGTGAAAATCGGCGGTATCGTTTTCGTCAGGGTACATCGGCGTCAAATCCGCGCCGCCGCCGAACCACTGCTTTGCGTTATCGCCGATCACGATCATCCGCGTATTCATATGCACGGCTGGCACGAGCGGCGAACACATATGCGCCACCAGCGAAATGCCACTAGCCCAGAAGCGCGGGTCTTTATCGGCGCCGGGAATTTCCTTTCGCATCGCGTCGGAAAATTCACCATGCACGGTTGAAATATTGATGCCGACTTTTTCGAACACGCGGCCTTTCATCACCGACATCTCGCCGCCGCCGCCGCCATCGCGCTGCCACTTTGTCCGGATGAAGCGCGCGCCGCCGCCGCTTTCCGTTTCGATCGCTTCGAATTCGCCGCAGATGCGGTCGCGTAAATCGCGGAACCACGCGGCTGCTTTTATTTTTTTATTTTCCATCGTTATGCATTGCCTTTCGTAAATCCCTGCGTTTGCCGGAGCGCTTCGCCGAGCACCATGCTGGCGGCGAGCGCTACGTTCAGCGAACGCACGCCCGGTTGCATCGGTATCCGGATCATCGCGTCGGCTTCGGCTTTCACATGCTCAGGCAGACCTGCCGATTCCCGTCCCAGAAGCAATATATCGCCGGGCCGGAACGCGAACTCGGTGTAGCTCTGCGTTGCATGTGCCGACAGTACTATCACGCGCGCGCCAGCCTGCGATTGATAAAAATCAAGAAATCTTTGCCACGAAATATGCCGTACGATGCTGGCCGCGTCGAAATAATCCATGGTCACCCGGCGCATGCGCTTGTCGTTGAAAGGAAAGCCGCACGGTTCGACGATATGCAGCACCACGCCCATGCACGCGGCGAGCCTGATCATGCTTCCGGTATTTTGCGGGATATCGGGCTCGAAGAGGGCGATCTTCATAATCGTTTTATATCAACAAGTTGTATTAGACATAAAAGCTTAACAAAAAAGCCGTTTATCACCAGCGAAAAATTTGGCACAATTCAAATCAAAGGGAGAACATCCACATGCGCCTGCCCGTCGATCCTCGTATGAACGCTTTCTATCTACTCACAGGCGTAACTTTCGTTAGCTTCGCTTCAGGCTTCGGCGTCTGCCTTTTCAACCTCGAGCAGGTCGATGCCTGCGTCGCTGTCGCCGACAGCTGGGTCGACGTTTTCCGCGCCGCGGGCGACCACATCGTCGCATGGTCGCTGGCTATCCTCGATCGCGTTTTCTTCAACACCTGAGCCCCGGCCTCCGGGCTTCGGGTTAACAATCCCCGTTATTTACAGTCGCGGGCCTATCCGCTAGGGTTATGTCGTTTCATATGAACGGGGTGACAGTTGTGCATACCATTTTGCTGGCCGAAGACGATCCCCTCCAGCGCCGTGCCGTGCGGCGCATGCTGGAAAGCGAAATGGCGGCGGACATCGTCGAGGCGTCCGACGGCGCCGACGCACTGCTTAAGCTCAAAGCGGAATCCGGCCAGCGTTTCGGGCTGGCGCTGATCGACCTCAGCAT
>CAZBUX010000031.1:0-3618 GCA_964495185.1 uncultured Rickettsiales bacterium
TATGCACATGGTGAACGACTATACCGGCGCCAGTGAAATCGGCTCGCTGTTCCTCATGCCCGCCTATCGCCGCGACGGCATCGGCAAATTTCTTTCGCGCTGCCGCTACCTGCTGCTTGCACAGTTCCCGGCGTTGTTCGACCCGGTCGTCATTTCAGAAATCCGCGGCGTGCAGGACGCGCAGGGGCATTCCCCGTTTTACACCAATCTCGCGCAGCATTTTTTCCAGATGGATTTCAAGCGCGCCGATTTTATTTATGCCACGCAGGGCGGCCAGTTCATCAGCGATCTCATGCCCAAATACCCGATCTACGTCAACCTGCTCGACGCCAAAGCGCAGGAAGTGATCGGCCAGCCGCTCGACGCTTCGGTGCCCGCCAAGATGATGCTGGAACAGGAAGGCTTCCGCTATCAGGGTTATGTCGACGTGTTCGACGCCGGTCCTACCATGCAGGCCGAACTCATGCAGATCCGCACCGTGCGCAAAAGCCGCCTCGCTCCGGTGCGCGAAATAAAGGCGCTTGAGGGCAAGCCGAATTTCATGGTGAGCAACACGGCGCTTGCGGGATTCACCATGGCTTACGCAACGCTGGAAGAAACTGCTTCAGGAGTAATCGTCAGCCCTGAAACCGCCGAATCCCTCGGCGTGGGCAAGGGCGATCAGGTAAGGTATATCGAATCATGAAACACGACCCCATAGCTAAATTCATCGCATGGCTCGATGAAGCCGGGCAGGATGCGACCATCACCGAGCCGTCGGCGATGACGGTGGCCACCTGCGACCACAAGGGCAATCCCTCGGCGCGGATTATTCTGCTGCGCGGCGTCGATAACCGGGGCTTTGCGTTCTACACCAACATGGAAAGCCGCAAGAGCCGCGACATTAAAAATAATCCCAAGGCGGCGCTGTGCTTTTACTGGATGCCGCTTAACCGTCAGGTGCGGGTCGAGGGGCATATCGAGCCGGTGAGCGACGCCGAGGCCGACGCTTATTTCATCAGCCGTCCGCGCGAGCACCAGATTTCGGCATGGGCGTCGAAACAATCGCAGCCGATGGAAAACCCGAAAATGCTTGAGAAAAGCTTCGAGGAGCAGACGGCGCGTTTCGCCGGGCAGGACGTGCCGCGCCCGCCTTACTGGTCAGGCTGGCGCGTGATTCCCGATACGATCGAATTCTGGCAGCAGGGCGATTTCCGTCTCCACGACCGCGAGCGTTTTACGCGCGACGGGAAAGGCTGGACGGTGGAGAGGCTGTTTCCTTAAGCCGCATCCACGTAGCAATTCGGCGTTTCCCACAGGCGGATGCGGGTGCAGCGTATGGCGTGGTCTTTGAAGAGTCCCGGGCAGATGTCTTTGAAAATATAATTGGCCATGTTTTCCGCGGTGGGGTTACCGCCAAGGTAGAAAATCTTCTGGCCGGTTCTGGAAGCGATGGCATCGCCCAGCTCGCGGTCTTTTTCATGCAGGATGGTGGCGTGGTCCCAGTGGTCGTCGATCCATGCGCCTAGCCGCTCGCGGATGACGCCGAAATCGACCACGCGGCCCAGCGGGTCGAGGGCCTCGGCGGCAAACGTCGCCTCCAGCGCGTAACGGTGCCCGTGCAAATGCTTGCATTTGCTCTCATGGAGCATCACGCGGTGGGCGGCGTCGAATTCGATACGGCGGGTGCAGGTGAGCATATACGTGCTTTTTATAAGCCTTATTTGCAAAGCACAAGGCACAAAGCGCCACGTCTATCCTCAGAGGCACAAAGCGCTTGAGTTCGCTGCGCTTTGAGAGTAACACAAAACCTGATTCAGCAGCGTAAAACCTTGGCGGCAAGCCTATGATTACCCGCAATATCCGCAGTACGTTCAAAAGGAAAAGCTCGGTGCCCAGCCTGCACAAGCCGCGCCCCGGCTCGTCGCCGGGTATGCTGACCGTGAGCCCGCTGTCGCACCCCTCCCAGATTTTCGTCATCGCTTACGGCCCGGAAGGTTATGTTGAACACGCCTGCCAGGACGTCGATGAAATCAACCAGTTCCTCGGCGCGTGGCCGGTGGTGTGGGTGAACGTGATCGGCCTTGGAAGCATCGATGTGATCGAAAAAATCGGCACGCTGTTTTCGCTGGAGCGCCTCCTGCTTGAAGACGTGCTCGACACCAGCCACCGCCCTAAAGTGGAGTATTACGAGCATTACGTCTTTACCATCATCAAAAGCGGACTGCATCAGGACCAGCTCGATTTCGAGCAGATCAGCCTGTTTCTGAAAAAGAACGTGGTGATTGTGTTCGAGGAAAAACCGGGCCGCAGCTTCAGCCAGGTGCGCGAGCGTATCCGCCGGGGCACCGGGAAAATCCGCCTCGCGGGCACGGACTATCTCTACTACGCGCTGCTCGACGAAGTGATCGACAAATATTTCCCCATTCTCGACAAGCTCAACCAGCAATTGTCGCTGATCGAGGACGAGATCATGACCAATAACCAGAACGTGCGCGACAAAGACACCATTCACCACATCCATCACGCGAAAAGCGATCTGCTGCTATTGCACAAGACCATCTGGCCGCTCAGCGATATCGTCAACATGATCATGCGCGAAGAAACCTCGCTCATCACCAAACCTACGCGCAACTTCCTGCGCGATTGCTATGATCACAGCATACAGGCGAACGAACTGACGCAGTTCTACCGCGATACCGCATCGGGGCTGCTCAACACCTTCCTTGCTTATGAAGGGCATAAGACCAACGAAATCGTCAAAGTCCTCACGCTGATTTCAGCGGTATTCATCCCGCTCAATTTCATCGCCAGCATCTACGGGATGAATTTCGATCCGAAAGGTTCGCCCTTCAATATGCCTGAGCTGGAATGGGAATACGGCTATCCATTCGCGCTCAGCGTAATGTTCAGTATCGCCCTTTATATGCTGCTTTTCTTCAGGAAACGCGGCTGGATCGACAGCCTGAAGCCCAAGCGCAGCCGAGCAGGCCTGCGCGGCGGCAACCAGCCGCACCATAGTTCGTGAAGCAGGTTGCATAGGCGCTTGAGGTTAAAAAACCGCCTTATTTAACCTCTGAAAGCTACGGAACCTAAGCAACCCACTTAATCTTCCGCATCTTCCGCACCTTTCGACAGATCCGGCATCGGCTCGGCTCGGCATGCGGCGGGGCGGGGGCTATCGGGGCTGGCCTTCAGTCGCTGCTCGCATTCAAGGTCGCACGCTTTGGCGCGCGCGGCGGCGATGCTTGAGGTGCTGGCGGCATAGCGCGCGAAAGAGCATTCCGCCGAGCGGGAAATGGAAGCGCGCTCCTGCGCTGCGGCTTCCGCCGACTCCGGGGATATCGGTACGATGGGTGCGACGACAGGCACAGCTGCAGCGGCGCGTGGGGCAGGGTTTGAGCGCATCATCATAAAACCGGCGCCCGGGGCAGGCGCAGCGGCGGCTTCAACCCCGGGTTGCGTGCCTGGGGAGGGTGGCCTGTTGTCCGATACCGTCCAGCCGTTATTGCCCATGCAATCCGAAAACAGCGCGATGATCTGCTGCTTGCGGTTTTGCTCGGTGCGTTCAAGGCCTTTGTTGCGCATGACCATGTCGAGCTTGAGCTGCGCGTATTCGCGGCAGCGGTCGCGTTGTTC
>CAZBUX010000031.1:3628-3895 GCA_964495185.1 uncultured Rickettsiales bacterium
TGTTCGACATAATCGTTTTGCGTGCTGGTCTGGTCGCTACATGCGAACCAGCAGCGGAAACGGTAGCCCGAAGACATCGCCAGCACCACGAGCAGGAACGCCAATTTACTCCAATGCATATGCATCCATAATAATTAACAAGCACTCATACTATCACAGAGCAACCGCAAAAAATACAACCCGATCAAAACTACCGGTTGATTAATTCAATAAAATATACAATCTATGCGATAAGGCGTTCATAAACGCTACACCACAACACGGAGG
>CAZBUX010000031.1:3905-11584 GCA_964495185.1 uncultured Rickettsiales bacterium
TACACATGCAAGAAACGGTCTTTAGTGTCAGTGATGACCCCGCCCAGTCTCAAAAAACGGAATTTACGCTCCAGCAACGCCTTCGTTACCGTACGGTTGCCGTACCGCAACCGGACAGCATGGTCGAATGGGTCCGTCTTAAAAAACAACCCATGCCGGATGTCATACTGATGGATATCGAAAGCGTCCAGTCCGCCCATATCGACCTTGTGCGCGATATCAAATCGCTTTGCCCCGAGCTTCCGGTGCTGGTGCTGACGCCTTACGGTTCGCAGGAAGCGGCGCTGAAAGCCGTCGAAGCGGGAGCGGGGGATTATTTAAGCAAGCCGGTGGCGCTTGAGCGGCTCACCATATCGCTGCGCAACGCCATCAAAGCGCGCCGCATGGCCCAGTATATCCGGTGGCTTGAACGCACGATGGCGGGTCACATGGATACGGGCGACCTCGTGGGCGTAAGCGGTCCATTCAGGCAGGCGCTCGGGCTTGCGCAGCAGGCCTCGTCCACCAAATCCCCGGTATGGATCGAAGGCGAAACCGGTGCCGGGCGGGAATCGCTGGCTCGCGCCATCCACGGTGGCAGCGACCGTGCGGGTAAGGCGTTCATATCGGTCAATTGCGAAATGCTGCCACCGCATCTTGCGGCCAGCATATTATTCGGGCAGGAGCGCGGCAGCCCTTCCTCGCAGGCGCATTTCATCCTTGGTAAAATCCGCGAAGCCGATCACGGTACGCTGCTGCTCAAGGAAGTCGCCGCGTTGCCCTCGGAAACGCTGGCGAAAATTCTGGAATTCCTCGCTTCCGGCACTGTGCGCGCGCAGGGCGGTGCGACGTCGCAAGCCGTGGACGTGCGCGTACTGTTCGCAAGTGCGCAACCGGAAAAATATCCTGCGCGCCAGCAGGATTTTCATCGCAAGCTTTCCGGGCTGTTCCGGCTCGCTTCGATCAGCGTGCCGCCGCTTAGATCCCGCACGCAGGACATCGCGCCGCTGGCGCGGCATTTCCTCACCATCCACGCCACCGCCGAAAATAAATACATCTCCGGCATCACCGACGCGGCGATCACATGGCTGGAGCGTCATGCCTGGCCGGGAAATATATCGCAGCTTACGCATTTGTTGTGGCGGGCGGTCATGCTTTGCGATAACGCCATGCTCGACATTGCCGATCTACAGGCGGCGCAGAACAGTCGCGGCGCCCATATGCTCCAGGCGCAGGCGGAAAGCGCCAATGGCGGCAACTCGGTGCTTATCGACGAAGAAGGACGTGCGCGCACGCTCAAGCTGGTGGAGAAAGAAGCCATACGTTTCGCGCTCGAGCAGGCCGAAGGCTGCATGACGCGCGCAGCGCGCAGCCTCGGTATCGGGCGTTCGACGCTGTATCGGAAAGTGAGCGAGTTGTCGCTCGACATGCGGCCGAACGGGCGTTACATCTCGCGCGCGAACCACACGATGCGGCCGATGATGAAGGTTTCCTCGATGGAGCGTTCATAGGTCGCATATTGCGGATTATCGGAAGCGATGCGGATATTCATCCGGTCCGCATCGCCGACATACTCGATCCGCTTGGCCGCCAGCCCGAACCCGTCGAACAACACGAAAATACCCGGCGGCGTCGGTGTTTTGCGAGTCGTATCCACCAGCACGATATCGTTATGGCATAGCGTGGGTTCCATGCTGTCGCCGCGTATGAACAGCAGGCGCAGGTCGGAGGGCGAGGTATTCAGGTGTTCCTTGATCCAGCTGCGGCGGAAAAAATAGCGCTCCTGCTCGAATTCTTTCGAAACCAGCGTACCGCCGCCTGCCGACGCTTCCACCGTGATGCGCTGTACGACGGCGTATTCTTCTTTCGCAAGCGGGCGTGATGGTGCGGGCTGGTCGCTGCTGGCCAGCACGTCGAGCTGTATGCCGAGCGCTTCGGCCACGCGGGCGAGCTTCAGCGTCGATGGGTTGGCGGATTTACCGCTGATGACGTCGTAAAGGAACGAAGTTTTTACGCCTGAAAGCTTGGCGAGCTCGGCGGCGTTCAGCGAGCGTTTTTTCATCTCGGCCTTGAGGCGCTGTCCGATGGGGTTGGCGGCGGCGTTGTCACGCATGGGCTTGGACGCAGATGTCATGGATAAAGATGAAAAGCGAAGCGATAATAGCAGCAGTGAACGTTGTTATACACGGTTTCTAAATTTACTAAATATTTATCTTTGTGGGGCTAGTATCCTTCTGTGGCACTTGGCCAGACGCCTCCCCGATGAGTAGCCACGGCACCTTATTAAGTGATTGATTATTCTATGGTTGATACGTTACGCATGGCAGAACTGCTCTGCACGCGCCTGTGCCACGATTTAACGGGGCCGATCGGCGCCGTCAATAACGGGGCGGAATTTTTAAGCGAAGACAAATCGGGGCTGCAGGGGCAGGCGGTGGAGCTGATCGTAAGCAGCGCCTTTTCCGCCGTCACGCGCCTGCAATTTTACCGCATGGCTTATGGCAAGATGAAAGAGCAGGGCGAAGCCAACCTTGCCGATAAGCAAAAGCTGGCGATGGATTTTTTCGCCGACAGCAAAATCACTCTCGACTGGCCCGACAGTCACACCGATTCGGCGGGCGTATCGATCAGCCTGAAAATGTCGCGGCTGATTTTCAACCTGCTGGTGGTCGCATCGGCGGTGCTTATCCGCGGCGGTGTCATTTCTGTGCGCATCGAGCAGGACGCTGCACGTAACCGCAAGGTCACCGTGTCGGCCAAAGGTCCCGGGCTCAAATGGGACGCCGAAATCGAAAAGCCGCTGATGGGGCAGTTGCCCGATTCCGAAATCGACCCCAAGAACGTGCAATATTACCTGACCAAATGTCTTGTGGCCGATCTGCGCGCCACTCTCACCCATGAACGCGTGGGAGATGAGGAACTGGTGCTGACGGTGACGCAGCCGGGGTAAATAGCGTCGTTGCCCGAATTGCCGGAGGCTATGCTTTCGCTTAAACAAAACTCCTGGAATGACGGAAAAAGCACATAAAAAAACCAGCCCGGGGGCTGGTTTTTTTATGTCTTGTCTCCGAAACTCGCTTAGGCGACTTCGTTGGCTTTCGCCTTTTCGTTCTGGCCTTCCGGGTTTTCCGGGTCTTTCAGTACGTACCCGCGGCCCCAGACGGTTTCGATGTAGTTGTCGCCGCCGGCTGCGGTGGCGAGCTTCTTACGCAGCTTGCAGATGAACACGTCGATGATCTTGAGTTCGGGCTCGTCGATGCCGCCGTAGAGGTGATTGAGGAACATTTCCTTGGTCAGCGTGGTGCCTTTACGCAAGCTCAGCAATTCGAGGATGCTGTATTCCTTGCTGGTCAGATGCAACGGCTTGCTGTCCACTTCGATCGAGCGGGTGTCGAGGTTGACCGAGAGTTTTCCGGTACGGATGATGGATTCGCTGTGGCCCTTGCTGCGGCGTACGATCGCCTGAATGCGGGCGATGAGCTCGCCTTTGTTGAAAGGCTTGGTGAGGTAATCGTCGGCGCCATAGCCGAGGCCCTTGATCTTCTGGTCGGGGCCGGACAGGCCAGAGAGGATAAGGATGGGGGTGGTGACGCGTGCGGCACGGAAGCGGCGCAGCACTTCATACCCGTCGATGTCGGGAAGCATCAGGTCGAGGATGATGATGTCGTAATCGTATAACTTACCGATTTCCAACCCTTCTTCGCCCAGCTGCGTGGTATCGCAGATGATGCCTTCGCTGGCCAGCGACAGCTCGATCGCCTTAGCCGTTGAGGAATCATCTTCTACCAGTAAAACGCGCATAGCCTATATCTCCCTGTATATCTTAATAATGGTAACCAAACGTCAGCTAGATAAACCATTAACTATTTAATTTTTAGTTAAACACAAAAAAACTGCTTAAACAATCTTTATGTATGACTTTTTGGTACTTAATCCTATAGTCGCTTGTAAGGCAGTCTAAAACAGATGTCAAATGGTAAAGGCGGAAGCCATGTCGGTGCATCTCGAAGAAATAAATAATATACAGGACGTTATTGCGTCAGGCACGGTGACCGCCGTTATGGGGATGCTCGTCGAGTGTTCCGGGATCGAGCGCATCCTGAGCGTGGGCGCCCGTTGTCGTATCACCGGCCAGAAGGGGCTGCAGGGCACGCCGCCGGAAGTTATGGCCGAAGTCGTAGGCTTCAAAGACAATAAAGCGTTGTTAATGCCGTTTTCCGGGCTGGAGGGCATTGGCCCCGGCGCGAAGGTGGTATTGCTGGAAAGCGCTTCGGTCTGTTTTCCATGCGACGCGTGGCTCGGGCGGGTGATAAACGCGCTGGGCGAGCCGGTCGACGGCAAGGGCGCGCTGCCCAAAGGCCCTGCGGCTTTTCCCTTGCGTGGCCGCCCCCCGGAGGCGCACGAGCGCCTGAGGGTGAAGGGAAAGCTCAACCTCGGCGTGCGCGGCATCAATACTTTCCTTACCTGCTGCCGCGGCCAGCGCATGGGGATTTTCGCCGGTTCGGGCGTGGGGAAATCCATTCTCATGTCGATGCTCGCGCGAAATTCGCAGGCCGACGTCAACGTTATCGGGCTGGTTGGCGAGCGCTCGCGCGAATTGCAGGAATTCATCGAGGACGATCTGGGTGAGGAGGGGCTCAAGCGTTCCGTCATCGTCGTCGCCACCTCCAGCGAATACGCGCTTTTGCGCCGCCAGTCGGCATTCCTTACCATGTCGGTGGCCGAATATTTCCGCGACACCGGCAGGAACGTGCTGTGCCTCATGGACAGCGTCACCCGTTTTGCCATGGCGCAGCGCGAGATCGGGTTGTCCGCGGGGGAACCCCCTACCAGTAAGGGGTATACGCCCACCGTATTCGCCGAACTTCCAAAACTGCTTGAGCGTGCCGGGCAGGGCAAGGCGGGGCAGGGCTCCATTACCGGGCTATTTACCGTTCTGGTCGAAGGCGATGATACCAACGAGCCGGTCTCCGACACCGTTCGCGGTATTCTCGACGGCCATATCATCCTCGATCGTGAAATCGCGCAGCGCGGGCGCTTCCCGGCGGTGAATATTTTAAAAAGCGTGTCACGCACCATGCCGGATTGCAATACGCAGCAGGAAAACGCGCTCGTGCAGGTCGCGCGCGGTATGATGTCGACCTATGAAAACATGGCCGAGATGATCCGCCTCGGCGCCTACCGCAAGGGCAGTGACCCCGAGATCGACCAGGCCATCCAGTATTACCCTGCGCTCGAAAATTTCCTTCGCCAGCGCAAAGACGAAAAAACCACCCTTGATAAAGGCTATGACGAACTCGCCGCCGTGCTCGGCATCAAGGACTGGCGTAAGGCGAAATGACGAAGGCGCTGAAAACCCTGATCAAGCTGCACAAGCGCACGCTAGACGAATTACGCCGCAAGATAACTTCTCTCGAACGCCAGAAGGAGCAGCTTCTGGAAGCGTCGGCGAAGCTGGAAGAAGAGTTGCAATTCGAAATCGATCTCGGTACGCAGCAGCCGGAAATGGCGCCATTCTTCGGCGATTTCGCCAAGCGCATCAAGGCGCGTCAGGAAAAGCTGGCCGAGGAGGTGCTGCTGATCAACGAGCAGATCGAAAAGCTCAAGGCGGAAATGACCGTCGCGTTTGGCGAACTGAAGAAATTCGAGATCGCCAAGACCAATGCCGACAAGCGCGCGGCAAAGGAAGCCGCGCACAAGGAAACCATCGCGCTTGACGAAATGGCCGGGCAGCAGCACCGGCGCAAGCACGAAGATAGCGGAGCCGCCTGACCATGTGTATTCCCGATCTGCTCAAGACCCGCCGTTTCCTCCCGCTTTTCCTCACGCAGTTTCTCGGCGCGTTCAACGACAACGTGCTGAAAAACGCGCTCGTGATGCTCATCACCTTCCGTGCCGCGGAAGCCGCCGGCATGAACGCGCAGGTGATGGCGACCATCGCCGCTGCGCTTTTTATTTTCCCCTATTTCCTTTTTTCCGCCACCGCCGGGCAGCTCGCCGATAAATACGACCGCGCCCGCATGGCGCGCGCCACCAAATTCGCCGAGATCGTGTTCATGGCGCTGGCCTGCGTCGGGTTTTACATGCAGAGCATTTATTTCCTGCTATTCGTGTTGTTCTGCATGGGCGTGCAGGCCACATTCTTCGGCCCGATCAAATACGCCCTCCTGCCGCAGCACCTCGAAGAAAACGAACTGGTCACCGGCAACGCCTATATCGAAGCGGGCACGTTCCTTGCCATTCTCATCGGCACGATTTCCGGCGGGTTACTCATCCTCCACGAAGCGGGCGTGCATTTAATCTCGGTTGCGATCATGGTTGTAGCTGTTCTCGGCTATACCACCAGCCGGTATATTCCAGACGCGCCAGCGCCCGTGCCCACGCTGAGAATCGGCTGGAACATCGTGCGCGAGACATGGCGCATCATCGAAAATGACCGCAAGAACAAGCGCGTCTTCCGCTGTATCATAGGGATCTCATGGTTCTGGCTGGTAGGCGCTACGTTCCTCTCGCAATTCCCCGCCTACGCGAAGGACGTATTATACGCCGATGAAACGGTGGTGACGCTGTTTCTCACGCTTTTTTCCGTCGGTATCGGTGTTGGGTCCATACTTTGCAGCAAGCTGCTGAAAGGCGAGGTGAACAGCAGGCACGTGCCGTGGGCGGCGGTGGGGCTTGCCGTATTCACCATCGACCTCTACTTCGCCAGCATCGGCCAGATGCCGCATATGGGCGGGCAATTGATGACGGCATGGGAATTCCTCGGTCATGGCAGCAGCTGGCGTATTCTCATCGATCTCTTCGGGGTTGCGGTCAGCGGCGGCGTATACGTCGTGCCGCTTTACGCCATCATGCAGCACGACAGCGCCCCCGAAAGCCGTGCGCGCACCATCGCCACCAACAACGTGATCAACGCGATATTCATGGTCGGCGCGGCGCTGGCGACGGTTGCCATGCTGAAGGCGGAATTCTCCGTGCCGCAGGTATTCCTCACCATGGGCGCACTCAACGTCGTGGCGGCGTGGTACGTGCGGAGGATACGGAAATCTACTCTGAATACTTAAACAGCGCGTCGAATTCGCTGAGCTTTTCCTGCCGGTCTTTTTTCTTTTCGAGCTTCACGATCGAATCCAGCGCGGCGTCGAGATAGGATTTCATGATGCGCGACTCCACCGATTTCAGCGCCGAGTGAATCGCCTTGCACTGCATCAGGACGTCTTCGAGCTTACGGTGCTCCGCAAGCATCTTGCTCACACCCTCGATCTGCCCGATGACACGGTTTAAGCGCTTGATCTCATCCTTACGGTCGACACCGGCGTATTCGGCTTTGCGTTTTGCTTTCATGATTGGCTCCTATGGCTGAATGATACCCGCCCACGGTATGCGGGAATTGGAGAAAAATCAATGCCGGGGTTTTTTGTAAAATTACAGAGAATTGGAAGGATGTTACTCAACCGTTTCTAGAAGGCCTTTATAAAGAGTTTTACAATCTTCACGCTCTTTCTTGTTCAAGGCATCAATATATGCGATTAGCGATGGATCTTGGCTTAAGGGAGAAAAAAGCAAAGGTAGTGGAGCTAGATAATTTTTTATTGCCATCGGTTCCGCAGAGTCATCTAACTGGAAAAGAATGTCATTTCCATTTGGACGAATCGGATGATGCTTGGAATCAGGATGGAGGGGCGTCACATCTACCAAAC
>CAZBUX010000032.1:0-11290 GCA_964495185.1 uncultured Rickettsiales bacterium
CTTATGACCCAACTTCCCTCCCTTTCCGGCCCCACCCGCAAACCTCTCTCAGGCGGCGCGCCGAAACAACTCGTGATCCTGCTGCATGGCTGGGGCGCGGACGGCCCGAACCTGATCGATCTTGCCGATATCTTCGCGCCCGTGCTTCCCGACGCGCAGTTCCTGTCGCCCAACGCGCCATATCCGTGCGAGGCGAATCCCTATGGTTACCAGTGGTTCTCGCTGATGGATCGTCACCCCGAACATATGCTGAAAGGCGCGCGCAATGCCGCCGATATCTTCAACGCCTATGCCGACGCGCAATTAAAAGAGCTCGGCCTCGACAACAGCAAGTTGGCGCTCGTCGGCTTCTCGCAAGGGACGATGACGGCGCTGCACGTGGCGCTTCGCCGCACGCCGAAGATCGCCGCGCTCGTCGGGTTTTCCGGCGCGCTGATCGGTATGTCGGAGCTGGCGTCGGAAATTAGCGTCCGGCCGCCTGTTTGCCTTATCCACGGTGATCGCGACGACGTGGTTCCCTACCGTTCGCTGGAACTTGCCACCGACGCGCTGAAGATGAACGGCGTAAACGTCGAATCCCACACGCGCCCCATGCTCGGGCACAGCATCGACATGGAAGGCTTGCGCCTGGCCGCGGGGTTTTTAAAGAAGCATTTGGGGTGACGGCTTAACCCGTCGTGCGTCCGCTGGTGTTGACGTTGGCGTTGCCCGTGGGGGCCGGGCCGGGGGGGAGTCTCTCCACGTTCGTTGCGCCTGAGACCTGACCGATGATGGTGCCTTCGGGGAGTGCGGGCATGGATTGTTTGAGGGCCGCGTTCGAGGCGATGACAAGGTCGCCGTATTTCTCGGAAACCTTGGTCTGAATTTCCTGCTTCAGCCCGGCGCGCATTGCGGTTTTCTGCTCATCGCTCAGCTTGTCTAGCTTGTCGGCGAAATGCGATTCGGCGACCTGCCATGCACGCGTTGAAACGATATCCGACACAAGCGCGGCGTATTCGTCTTTAGGCAGGGTTGCCAGCGCGCGGCCCTTGGCGTCTTTGATATACGCGTCGGTGGTCGTGGAAACGAGAGCGTTTTTGATGACGGGAGCGAGCTTTGCTGCGACGGTGTGGCTGGTATCCGCGATTTCCTTATTCACCGCCTCATCCGATTTGATCGCTTTCGCTACCGTGGCCATGCTGAATAAAGGCGCCTTGTCGAGGGCGTCTTTGAGCATCGGGGTCATCTTTGCTTCAAGCAGTTTCTGGATTTCGGTTTCATTGACGCCTTCACGGACTTTCGCGCGGAGGTCTTCGACTTTCAGCTCGATCGGCGATTCGGGTCTGATATCGCGCAGCGACACTTCCGGCGTTTCCGGCTTGCCGAGCCCGCGCGTGTTCAGGATGGTATTGTGTGCTTTGCCTGCGATCTCGGCGATGCGCTCGGGCGTGAGCAGCCGCGCCATCTTGGGCGATTTCTGCGACAGCTCGGTTAAGTTGCTCGTAATGTCCTGACGCGTATTGTCGGCGGTGACCCGGGTGATGGTGTCCTGCAGGCTCGGCACTTTTTCTTTGCCGCCGCTTATAAAATTCGAAATGATCGCCCCGAGCCACTGCATGAATCCTGAAAACGCGTTCATGATCGATGCGCCCTTGAGGAATCCGATATTGCCCGTATTGCCGCGCACGGCGTCGCCTACGGCTTTGCTGGTCTCGTCGATTTCGCTGAAGCTCATCGACTGGTCGCGCAAAGATCCGCCGCCGAGCCGTGCCTTGAAGCCGGGCATGTGCTGTGAAAGCTTGGCGTCCAGCTCGTCGAGATCGATGACCTGCTTGCCGCCGTCTTTGGTTTTGGCGACGATGCTGCCTTTGGGGTGGGCGCTGGCGGCCACTGCGAGGTCGAGGAAGTATTTTTCTTCGTTATCGGGTGGGATTTCGAGGTTCGGATAAGCCTGCGCCACCTGCTTCCAGTGCTTCTTCATGAACTTGGCTTCTTCCGTGAGCATGGCGGTCTTGACCGCGCTTTCGGCGCGGCTGCCTGCTTCTTCGGACGAAATGGGCTCTTTGGGCGGTGTGACCATACTATTAGCTAAAACCTTAAATTCCTTATCCTAACGTTACCTTAATTCGGCGTCTTTGTTCATGATAAAATGATGACAATTGGTTGGCCCGGATGCCACGAAAGAGGTTTCAGTTGATTTTAAGGGGGAAACTGTCATAAATAGTTCAAATTCCCCGCGTAGAGGGATTTGCCGTTTTATCACGGTATGACAATAAGATAGAAGTGGGGAGGCCGGTTATGGCGACAGTCAGCGTCAGAATAAACGGGCGGGACTACCAGATTGCCTGCGACGACGGGCAGGAAGAACATTTACGCTTACTGGCCGATGAGATCGACGACCGCGTGCGGTCGCTGGTATTCAATATGGGGGCCAATCCCGGCGAGGCGGTGGCGCTGATGATGACCGCGCTGACGATGGCCGATGAACTTATTGAAGTTAAAACAGAAAATGAAAAACTCCTGACCGAGGTCGATATGCTGGCCGGGCAGGTGAGCGAGGAAAACCGCCTCTCCCACGAATCCCGCATGATGGAGATGGAAACGGCGATGGCCGTGACCCTCGAAGAGATCGCCCACCGCATCGAAAAGATTGCCGAACAGATCGAATTGAGGTAGTCTCCTGATTGAACGGTTCTGCCCGGTTCGTCAGGTACATTGTCCCTTGGACCGATAACCTCAAGCACGGGAGCTGTCCCTGGCGGAAGCCTTGCTTTCGCACATATGGCACCCACCTGTATTTACAGGTCGCATGCGGCATGCTCAACCAACGGCCAGTGGCGGTTCCGTTCGTTTTCTGTATTATCCTCCCCCATGACCATCAGCAAACAGACATTGCGCACGCAGGCGCTTGCCGTTCGGCAAAAAATTTCGCGCGACGAGGCGAACGCGGCTTCGCTCATGCTGGCGGCGCATATCCTTGACGCCGTGCCGGTTTCGGCGCGGATCGTGGCCGGTTACCGGGCGATGCGCGGCGAGATCGACGTCGCGGGCGCCTTCCCCGAGCTGGCGGAGCGGGGCTATACGCTTTGCCTGCCGGTAGTGGAAACACAGGACGCGCCGTTAATTTTCCGCGCATGGCAACCCGGCGAGCCGCTGGAAAAAGGCGCACACGGCACGGAAGTGCCGCTTTCCGACGCAAAACACGTCATGCCCGACCTCATCATCGTCCCGCTTGCGGCGTTTGACGGGCGCGGCAACCGGCTCGGCTACGGTGCCGGGTATTACGATCGCACCATCGCAGCCCTTCGCGCGCAGAAAAAAGATGTGCGTATCATCGGCGCTGCCTATAGCTTTCAGCGCGTCGATCACATTCCCGCCGATTCCCACGACGAAAAGCTGGATGCGGTGGTAACCGAAAAGGGGCTCGTTACGTTCACATGAAAGTATTATTCCTCGGCGATATCGTAGGCCGTTCGGGCCGTGACGGGGTGGTGAAACACCTGCCATTACTGCGCAAGGAAAAAGCGCTCGATTTTGCTGTGGTCAGCGGCGATAACGCTGCGGGCGGTTTCGGCATTACCCCTGCCATATGTAAGGATTTATTCGTAGCCGGGGCGGATGTCGTCACCGGTGGCGACCATATCTGGGACCAGAAGGAAATCGTGCCGTATCTCTCCACGGAAAAGCGCCTGCTGCGCCCCGAAAATTTCCCCGACCGCACGCCCGGTGCCGGCACCGGCACCTACGTCACCGCCTCGGGTAAAAAAGTATTCGTGCTGCACCTGCTTGGGCAGGTGTTCCACCGTGAGCACAGCAACTGCCCGTTTGCCACCGCCGACCGCATACTGGAAAACGTGAAGCTGAAGCGCGACGCCGATTTCATTCTCGTCGATTTCCACGCGGAAGCCACCAGCGAAAAAATGGCGATGGGCCGCTACTTAAATGGTCGCGTCAGCGCTGTGGTCGGCAGCCATACCCATGTTCCCACCGCCGACGCGCGCGTATTGTCCAAAGGCACCGCCTACCATTCCGACGGCGGTATGTGCGGTGATTACGACTCGATCATCGGCTTCGACGACAAAGCCCCGCTGGAGCGTTTTTTGACCAAGATCAGCAAGAACAGGCTGGAGCCCGCCGCCGGGGAAGCCACGCTTTGCGGCACGCTGATAGAAACCGACGATGCGACGGGGCTGGCGGTGAACTGCCGGATTTTCCAGTATCCAAAGCCCTTGTCTTCTTTCCCCAATTAAGAGCGCTTTGCACGCCTTCGTCATTGCGAGGAGCGAAGCGACGCGGCAATCCAGTTTAAGCGCCATGGGCGCAGCATAGGGCTATCCGTGCCGCAGACGCGGCACACTGGATTGCTTCGCCTTCGGCTCGCAATGACGAAAAGGGTGTTTTAGCTACGCCGCCGCCGCGAGTTTCATCCGGGCATGGGCGATGGTCTTTTCCAGTCCTTTGCGCACCGGCATTTTTGGCTCCCAGCCGAGTACGGCTTTCGCCAGCGTGATATCCGGCTTGCGCTGCATCGGGTCGTCGACGGGCAGCGGCTTGTATACGAGTTCGGTATTGGCGCCCGTGAGTTCTAGAATCAATTCGGCCAGTTCTTCCATCGTGTATTCCTCGGGGTTGCCGAGGTTGATCGGGCCGGTGACGCCGTCCTTGCTTTCCATCAGCTTGTTCAGTCCTTCCACCATGTCGTCCACGTAGCAGAACGAGCGCGTCTGTGTGCCGTCGCCGTAGATGGTGAGCGCTTCGCCGCGCAGGGCCTGGTAGACGAAATTCGATACCACGCGGCCATCGTCGTGGCGCATGCGCGGGCCGTAGGTGTTGAAGATGCGCGCGACTTTGATATCGACGCCGTAGGTGCGGTGATAATCGAAGAACAGCGTTTCGGCGCAGCGCTTGCCTTCGTCGTAGCAGGCGCGCGGGCCGATGGGGTTTACGCTGCCGACATAATGTTCCGGCTGCGGATGCACTTCGGGATTGCCGTAGACTTCGCTGGTCGAGGCCTGCAGGATGCGGCACTTATTTTTTTTAGCGAGTTCGAGCAGGTTATAGCAGCCGATGACGTTGATCATGGTGGTTTTTACCGGATCGAGCTGATACTGCGGCGGCGAGGCGGGGCAGGCGAGGTTGTAGATCTGGTCCACCTCGATATCGAGCGGCTTGGTGATATCGTGCGTGATCACCTTGTAATTGGGATTGGTTTCCAGCGTGCGGATATTGGCGCGCTCGCCGGTGGAGAAATCGTCGGCGACGGTGACATGGTGCCCCTGGTCGAGCAGGCGGCGCGAGAGGTGGCTGCCGATGAACCCGGCCCCTCCGGTAAGTAAAATGCGTTTCATACAATCCTGAAATTGAGTAATAAAGAGGCATGACCATACGCAACCTTGATAAAATGTTCAAGCCGCAGTCGCTGGCCGTGATCGGTGCGAGCGTGCGGGAGGGCTCGGTGGGCCATGTTCTCATGCGAAACGTGCAGGCGGGCGGGTTTGCGGGTGCGGTGCTGCCAGTCAACCCGAAATACGATACGGTGCTGGGGGTAAAAGCCTATCCTGATATAAAGAATCTTCCTGTTGTTCCGGACCTTGCGGTAATCGTTACCGCGCCCGGGTACGTGCCTGCTGCTATCGCGGAACTGGGCGGGCGCGGCACAAAAGCGGCGGTGGTCATCACCGCCGGGTTCGCCGAGCTTGGCACGCCTGAGGGCAAGGCGCTGGAGCGGGCCGTCTCCGACGCCGCCGCACCTCACGGCATGCGTATCGTCGGCCCCAACTGCCTCGGGATCATGGTGCCTGGCAGCCGCCTGAACGCCAGTTTTACCCATATCGCCCCTTCGCCGGGGAATCTCGCCTTCATCTCGCAATCGGGAGCGGTATGCACGGCGGTACTCGATTACGTCGCCGGGCGCAATATCGGTTTTTCGCATTTCGTGTCGCTTGGCAACAGCTGCGATGTCGATTTCGACGACATGATCGAATACCTCGCTGCTGACCCTGCCACGCAGGCTATCCTGCTTTATATCGAATCGATATCGCAGGTGCGTGAGTTCATGGCGGCATCGCGCAAGGCATCGCAGCAGAAACCCATCATCGTCATCAAATCCGGGCGCAACCGGGAAGGCGCGCGCGCCGCCGCGTCGCATACCGGGGCGCTGATCGGTGCCGATGCCGTTTACGATATCGCCTTCAGGCGCGCGGGCATGCTGCGCGTCTACACGCTGGAAGAGCTTTTCGATGCCGTTGAAACGCTGGCGCGCCTGATGCCGGCGCTCGATCCCGCGCCGCTATCGCAGAGCGTGCGGCACAGCCGCCTTGCCATTGTCAGTAACGGCGGTGGTCCGGCGGTGCTTGCCACCGATTACCTGAGCGGTAACGGCGGTACGCTCGCTGCTTTCAGCGAAGAGACACTGGAGCGCCTGAACAAAATCCTGCCGCCGACATGGTCGCACGGCAACCCGGTCGACCTGATCGGCGACGCCGACGGCGCGCGGTACGGCAAGGCGCTGGACGCGGTGATGCAATCGCCGGAAACCGACGCCGTGCTGGTGATGAAATGTCCGACGGCGGTGTCCGACAACGTCGAGGCGGCGCGCGCGACGATCGATATCCGCGAGCGTTATCGTGGCCATGGCAAGCTTATGCTCACCTGCTGGCTCGGCGAGGCCACCGTGCAAGAGTCCCGCCGTCTGTTCGCGCAGGCGCGGATTCCCACCTACGACACCCCGGAAAACGCCGTGCGTGCGTTCCTCCACGTCGACGAATACCGCCACAATCAGGCCATGCTGCTTGAAAAACCGGCGGCGAAAACGGCGCCGCAAGGCGCGCAGGCACGCACTGAAGCGATCATCGCCGCCGCGCTTGAAGCGGGCAGGGGCGAACTTTTCGAGGACGAGGCCAAGGAAGTGCTCGCCGCCTACGGCATTCCCGTGGTGCGAACGTTGCGCGCAACGTCCGCCGACGAAGCGGTGGCGCTGGCCGAACGCATCGGCTACCCGGTGGTGCTAAAAATATCGTCGCCCGACATCAGCCACAAATCCGACGTAGGCGGCGTGATCCTTTCATTGCAGAACGCCGGCCAGGTGCGCCACGCCGCCGAAACCATGAAAGCCAACGTCGCCAAATTCAAGCCGGGGGCGCGGCTCGACGGCTTTACGGTGCAGCAGATGGCGGCCAAGCGCGAGGGCTACGAGCTGATTGTCGGGCTTTCCACCGACCGGCAGTTCGGCCCCGTCCTCATGTTCGGCGAGGGCGGCGTGGCGGTAGAGGCGCTCGACGACAAATCGCTCGGCCTGCCGCCGCTGAACGTGCAACTGGCGCGCGACATGATCGAATCCACGCGCGTCTGGCGTCGCCTGAAAGGATTCCGCGACCAGAAGCCGGTAGACCGTGACGCCATCGTTGATGTGTTGCTTAAAATATCGCAGCTCGCCTGCGAGGTCGCTTCCGTCAGTGAGCTTGACATCAACCCGCTTATCGCTTCGGCGGGCGGTGTGATCGCACTCGACGCGCGCATCCGGATTATTTCGCTCGACCTGCCCGCTTCGCGTAGGCTGGCGATCACGGAGCCAGCATGATCCTCCTGCTTTCCCCGTCCAAAACCCTCGATTACGACACGCGCTACCCGAAGATGCCGCATACGCTGCCGGTGTTCCTGAAGGAATCCCGCGCACTGGTCAAAACCCTGCAGGCCTGTTCGCAGAAGCAGATCATGCAGCTCATGGACATCAGCGAAAAACTCTCGGCGCTGAACGTGCAGCGCTACCGCGATTTTAAGACGCCGTTCACGCCTGCCAACGCGCGTCAGGCGATCCTCGCGTTCAAGGGCGACGTGTATGACGGCATCGATGTCGAGAATTATGCGCCCGCCGATTTCGATTTCGCGCAGGCGCATGTGCGGATTCTCTCAGGCCTCTACGGCCTGCTGCGCCCGCTCGACCTGATGCAGCCCTACCGGCTGGAGATGGGCACGCGGCTTAAAACCGCGAGGGGCCGCGACCTCTACGCGTTCTGGGGCAGCGCCGTCACGCAGGAAATCAACCGTGCGCTGGCGGCGGAAAAGAGCGGCCTGCTCGTAAACCTCGCCTCGGAAGAATATTTCAAGGCGGTGAAAGTAAAAGAGCTGGAAGGCAGGCTGCTCAACGTCACTTTTAAGGAAAACCATAAAGGTTCGCTGAAAATCATCGGCCTCATGGCCAAGAAAGCACGCGGGCTGATGACGGATTTCGTCGTGCGCGGGCGCATTTCAGACGCAGAAGGCCTGAAGGCATTCAATACCAGCGGATATCGGTTTGAAAAATCCCTCTCCAGCGCGCAGGAATTTACGTTCGTGCGTTAGGGCGGCGGTGTGGTGAGCGTGCCCTGCCTTGGCTTGAACACGGCGATTTTATAAAGCTGCTGCGCCTGCAGCGACGGCACGAAGTACGCGGTGGCGTTGATCATGGGCGCGTAGTTGAAGAATATTTCCGCGACGATCACGTTTTCGGCGGGATGCACGTCGTATCCGCCCGGCAGGGTGGCGTTGTCAGCGGGAGCGCCGATGCGGCTGTCGGGGCCGGAAGGCGTGGCTTTATGCTGCCACGTGATGCATGACAGGCTGCCGGTGCCGTCGCAGGGCGGGATCGGCACGCTCGTCTGCACCACCGAGCTGAAGACGACGCTGCCGCTGTAATTGAAAGGCTGCATGATCTGCGGTAGGATCCCCGCGAAATCGTTGAGCTGTTCCTGAGTTACCGATGTGCCCTGCGTGACAAGGTCGGCCATGGTGTTGGCGGCCTTGTCGAGTTTGATCTGTATGATCGCCAGCCGCCCGAATTCTACCGTGCCGATGAAAAGTACGAGAAGCAGCGGCATTACCAAGGCGAACTCGATCAGCGCGACGCCGCTATTGTTCGCGGCCAGCCGCCGCAATGTGGGCAGTTTTATCATGGGAACATCTCGTTGCGCACGGTAGCGACCGAACTGATGGTGAAGGTCGGCTGTCTGCCGAACACGAGTTCCCGCAGGCCTGGTGTGAAGATGGGCCACGGATAGGAAACCGCATAAACCACCACCTGGCCAGGACCGCCCGGGCCTTCGGTCCCGTCGAAGGTTGTGTTGCCGTTGACGTCGTCGAAACTCGTGCAGGCAGGTGGATTATTGCATTTTTCGATGTTGTCGAAATCGCTGTAGGCGTACATGACGATATCGATCTTGTTGATATCGAGGAAGCCCCCGGAAAGCTGCACGATCCTCTGCTTGATGAATTCCTTGCGGGTCAGCGGGCCGGGGTCGTCATAGCCGGTTTTGCCGACGCGCGCGCCGATATTGGTGGCGCTTTCGATGACCGACTGGGTGAAGAAAATCATTCCGAGTTCGATCATGCCCATGAACAGGAAAAGCAGCACCGGCGCGACGATGGCGAATTCGAGGATGGTCGCCCCCTCGCAGTCGCGCAAACGCGACGGGCGTAGTTTACGAAGTCCAAGCTTATGCAAAGGCTTATGTGTCATGATGGGCATAATATATCACATACTTTTAGCAACCCCTAGAGCAATTGTAACGCAATATTAACAAAATGCCCGTTAACAACCTTATGAAACCTATGCTACTATCCACTCAGGACGCATATCAACCCGCTGGCTATATCAAGGTCACCCGTAATGCATAAACAAGGCATTTTCCGCTCAGAGCAGGGCGCCACCCTGATCTTCGTAGGCTTCATCTTCATGACGCTTATGGCGGTTGCCGGCATCGTCGTGGATATGGGCCGGGTATACGCCGTGCAGGCCAAGGCGCAGAACGCATCCGATGCCGCGCTCATGGGCGCTGTGGCTACCGTCAGCACCACCGACCTCGAAACCGAGCTGAATAGCCTGTTCGATGCCAATTATCCGAAAAATTACCTTGGTTCGGTGAACGGCCCTATCAAGGTTACGAAAGTTGAAACCACCAATCCGGACGGTAGTACTATCATAATCTACACGGCGGTGTTCCCCGTGACTGTGTCGCCGGTCATCATGCAGCTTTTTGGGCAGTCGCCTAATACCTTTAATATTACTTCGCAGGTTACCGGTGGTTTTACCCGCCAGTCGCTTGAACTGGCGATGGTGCTCGACAACACCGGTTCGATGTGTATTCCCTCATGCGCCAAGCTCGAAGGGCTGAAGCAGGCGTCCAAAGACCTTGTGGAGATTCTCTTCGGCACCGGTGTGATGACCTCACCCTATATCCATGTTTCCGTCATTCCTTACGATACGGGCGTGAATATCGGTGCGGCGCGGGCGGCATGGATACAGGCGCCTTTCGTCGCGCCGTTCACTGCCCCATCCCCTAATGTCCGGCTTGGTCACGCTTCCAACCGTAATTTCGACTCCCCGAGGAGTGCCCATGATGACATCACCGATGATCTGCCAACGACCGAAGAACTCAAGTTCCGTACGCCGCGCGGCGATGTCTGCTATGCGAATTGCGGCACTGCTTCCCCGCGCACTATTCCTGATCGTACCCAGGCCGTTCTTGCGCCGATGAGTTTCGGGCTGAACGACGTAAGCCAGCTCAACGCCAGCTTTGACGGCTTGAAGGAAGCCGGGCATACCCGTATCAATGTCGGGCTGATGTGGGGGTGGTTCACCCTGTCGCCCAAATGGCAGGGGCAGTGGGATCCGGGAAAACCCGGGCTGCCCGAAACGCCGCGTGCCAACCTTACGAAAGCGGTGGTGCTGATGACCGATGGCGACAACACCGTCTACGGGGGCCAGCTTGCCAACATCTCCGATGATGACAAGACTACCGGCGAGCTGTGTGAAGCAATGAAGGCTCAGGGCATCACCATCTACACCGTTGGTTTCGCACCTACCCGCGCGGGAGTTAATGAACCCCTGCTTATCGCATGCGCGAGCCAGCCTACCTATTACTTCTACGCTCCCGACCCCGCCGCCCTGAAAACCTCCTTCAAGAAAATCGGCGACATCATCAAGCAAAGCACGCTCAGGCTCAGCCAGTAGGGGCAGGGCAGGACGGTGGGAAAGCGGCGGGCTACATATCCCGGTGGATCATCGTTCCGGCGCCGTACTTGGTGAAGATTTCCAGCAGCAGTACGTGCGGCAGGCGGCCATCCAGAATATGGGCGGCTTCACAGTCGTTTTCCAGCGCGTGGATGCAGGTTTCCACCTTGGGGATCATGCCGCCGGAGATGACGCCGTCTTTTTCCAGCGCGCGGGCTTCGCTGATCGAAAGCTCGCTGATCAAATCGCCGTTCTTATTGAGAATTCCCGCCACGTCGGTGAGCACCACGAGCTTGGAGGCGGCGAGCGCTGCCGCCAGCGCAC
>CAZBUX010000033.1:0-11275 GCA_964495185.1 uncultured Rickettsiales bacterium
AGTGTATTGCAGCTGCACGCGCACGCTTTCCACCGCCGCTTCGTCGGCCTTCACCGTGCCAAGCTGCGCTTCGTACGCAGCCTTGGCTTCATCGAGGTCGGACTGCGAGGCGAAGTTCTTGGCTTTCAGCGAGCGCGCGCGCTCGTATTGCTGGCGGAGGTTTTCGATCTGCGCCTTGTCGCGCTGGAGATTGGCCTGTTGCTGGTTCAGCTCGGCGGTAAGCTGGCGGTCGTCGAGCACGAACAGCAAATCGCCTTCGTTTACGTAATCACCGTCGCGGAATTTGATTTCCATTAGCTGCGAATCGATGCGCGAGCGCACGGCCACGGTTTCATCGGCCACGACGTTACCCACCGCGGAAAGCGCAAGCGGTACGTCCTGCCTTACGGCGGCGGCGACGGTGACCGGGGTTGCCGCTTTCTTCGCGGCGTCGCCTTCCTCTCCTGAGAAATACGACCATGCGGCCCACAACGCGCCCGCAGCCGCCAGCGCGACGATGATATTCTTTCGCGTCATTCGGCGGCGCATTCTTCGTTCCCCTCATTACATAGCATGGCGGCGACATTGTTCTTCATCCGCCGCAGGTAGGCAAGCATATCCGAATATTCGGCAGCGGTGAATCCAGCAAGCGCCTGCCTGCGCACATCTAAGGCGAGCGGCATCATTTTCGAAAGGATGTCTTTGGCTTTGTCGGTTAGCACGACGCTGTTGGCGCGGCGATCGACGGGGTCAGGGCGGCGCTGTATCCATCCGGATTTCTGCATGCGGTCGAGCAGACGCACCAGCGTGATCGGCTCGATTTCCATGAGATAGGCCATGCGTGCCTGACGAATGCCGGGGTTGCGGCGGATGATGCCGAGCACACGCCACTGTGAGCGTGTGAGCCCCAGATGCTTGACGCGCCGGTCGAAGCTGACGCGGATCTGGTGGGCCAGCTCATGGATCATGAGGGCCTCGTTCTCATCGTCATTATCTTTTAATTCCAGCGTCATATTATGGAGTGCGTTTCCGGATACTTAGTCTTGTGATTATTGTATGCTATGCTTATAATAGCAATGATTATATTAACTGCTTTGAGGTGAAATAGGCTGTGAATAGCCACCGCGTCAACATATTATATTATTGTTTTGTAATGTTATTTTGTGCTTCACCTGCGCATGCGCTCGGGCTTTCCGATCCATTCGGGACCGAAGCCGGGCTACCCGCGACCCCGCCCGGAAGCTGTCCGGCTGAGAAGGATGTCGGGAAACTGACCCTGATCGGTGCGGTGGATGTGGCGCTGTGCAATAATCCCGATACGCGCATGGCGTGGGCGAACGCGCGGGTGGCCGCCGCCGGGCTCGGGCAGGCGCGCTCGGCGTATCTGCCTGCCGTGACGGCGGAAGGATCGCTCGACCGTAATTTTAATGATGGCGGCAGTCGCAGCGGCTCGGTTTCCGCCGACCGCTATACCAGCTACGGCGCCGATTTTACGCTGAGCTACCTGCTCTTCGATTTCGGCGGGCGCGAGGCGCGTGTGGAATCGGCGAAACAGCAGATGCTGCGTGCAGGGTGGAATTTCAGCGCGTCGATGCAGGCGCTGGTGTTCCAGGTGGTGAAGCAATATCTCGACGTGTTCACCGCCACCGAAACGCTCGACGCGGCGCGGCTTACCGAGGAGGCGGGCAAGAAATCCTTCGAGGCGGCCAAGGCAAAGCTCGATGTGGGGCTGGTCACGCCCGCCGACACGGCGCAGGCGGAAACCGCTTACGCGCAGAACGTGCTGGCGCGGCAGCAGGCGGAAAACACGCTGCTGCTCGCGCGCGGCAGTTTCGCCGCGCTACTGCACCTGCCGCCGAGCCATGCGCTGGAACTGGCGCCGGTTGATCCTGACGCTATCGGCAAGCCGCTGAGCGGCGATGTGGAAGAACTGATCGCAAAAGCCGCTGCCCAGCGCCCCGACCTTGCCGCCGGGCGCGCCGAGGAAAAGCGCGCCCGCGCCGAGCTTAACCGTGCGCGCACGCTCGATTATCCGTCACTGTCGCTGGCGGGCTCATCGGGCAGCACCAATTACACGCGCGGTAGCGAATCGATGCGCCGCGACGATGCCATCGGGCTGCGTCTTTCCGTGCCGCTGTTCACCGGCTTCAGCAACACCTACCAGATCGAAGCGGCGCGGCATCAGCTGGAAGCGGCGTCGGAAGCGCGGCGGCTCGCTGAGGACGACGCCGCGCTCGACGTGTGGACGCGCTACCATAATTACCAGACCGGTATGCAGACCTACGCCACGGCGCAGACGCTTTTGAAAAGCGCCGAGGCGTCCGAAGCGCTGGCGTTCGGGCGCTACAAGGAAGGCAAGGGCACGCTGCTCGACGCGCTCGATGCGCAGGCCCGCCTCGCCGACGCGCGCCGCCAATGGGTGCAGGCCCGCTACGCTACGCTCGTCACCCGCTACGACCTCATCCGCGCGCTCGGCGACAGCGCCCTGCCGGAGCTTGAAGCTGCCGGAACGCAGAAGGCCCCGGCGCAACCGGTGATGCCGATGGGCGTGGGGGATTAGGTTTCAGATGATGCATGGGGGATTGGCTCCGCTGCGCTTCGCCGCGTCTGCGCTGGCGCGCAGCCGTCGAACCACCATCGTTCAAGCGGCGCGACTCTGATATCTCCCGCCTTCCGCCATAAAAAAAGCCCCGAATGGGGCTCTTTTTTAATGGCGGCGCGTAGTGAACGGTTTTCGAACCTGCCCGACGGAGTGCCTATTGATTGTGCAGCATAATATCAACTTCACTAACAGTAGAGTTATAAAAAACTTAGCTGTATCATGACGATATGAAAAAATCTGACTTAGCTGCCATCAAAAAGAATTTTCCTGAGCATTATGATGCCATCGATGAGCTTAGAAACTCGCGCAGAGTGTATTTTGAGACATCTGCATTCAATTACATGCTGGAAAATATACCACAAGACACAATTTTAAACACACGACAGTATCTTGAATCAATCAACAAGAAATGGGTAACATCGCCATTAGCATTATGGGAAATTATGCTGACCAGTGATGATGATGCCTCAGATCATTTATTGTTTATAGCGCAGAGCTTATTTTATCCTTCTCTCTTAGCAGCCCCAAGTGAATTAGTTGTGCGCTATCTAAGATACGCATATCCAAAAAATAAGATTAATTATTCATTTCTATCAAATCTGCCGATAACTGAGATTTGGCAGAACATGACTAAAGATGATCGAATCACGTTTGTTTATGATAAGAATGAACTAAGGCACAAAACTTCTCTTTACAGAAAGGTTTCAAAAAATCTTTCGAGAATACTTTCTGGAGAAACGGGAAGTGGCGATGAGATAGTAGATACAATAGCGTACACGACTAACACCATATTTGAATGTCTGAAAAATGATGGATGGAAACTTCCTGCGAATAAAACATTAAACAAATTTGTTATTATTTATGTCATTTTGCTTCTCATTTTATGTGCAGATTTCGATAGTGTTGAAGTAAGATCATTCTGGGAAAGCAAGGGTCTAGCAGACGCCCCAACGAATATATGGATATCTTATGTATTCGAGCACTATCCCGAAATATTCTGGTGTGGACCAGTCTTGGAAATGGCCAATATGGCTTGTCACCAATATGAAATAAACAGGCGTGACCGTGGTATTATTTTGGATGGTATGCATATGATTTATGCACCCTATTGTGACCTAATTATATCGGGCGATGCTGCTTTTACCTCTTTCCGCAATCAAAACCGTCACTATTGGGGAAGGCTTTTCCACACATCAGAAATAGAAATTAAATTTATCAAGACTGCCGTTGATCCTGCCTTATCATAAACTCCACATAACCCATCAAATTCCGTGCGCTTTTGTGTATTTCAGCTTCCGACATATTGCGCCCCTCTGATTTTGCCAGTGTCCTCAATTTATCGCAGAGCGTTTCATAGGCGGTTGGCTGTTGTTTTTGTGCTGATTCCATACATCCTCGCAATTGGTGGTGAGATAAAAACGCATTTGAGATTCGAACCTGCAAATGCATTACATATCAATATCATACCAAATTGCGGTGCAAATAAAGCGTGTTTGCGAACTTCTGAAATGTGAGGAACTGCGCCAGTTTGAAATTCACTGGCTATAAAATGGCGGAGAGGGGGGGATTCGAACCCCCGATTGGCTTGCACCAATAACGGTTTTCGAGACCGCCGCGATCGACCACTCTGCCACCTCTCCGCGAAAACGCTCACACCATAGAGGCAGGAAGCGGGAAATCAATATAAAACCTTCACGACGGGTATGAAATGCGCCGGGGGTGATTTTATTATAATGCTGATATTAAACAATAATTATATTGTCTCTGGTAGTTGGCCGGGTTGGATGCGTTGCGCTTTTTCAAGCAGCGTCCGGTAGTCGGGGATGGTTGATGTGTCCAACTGCTCCGCCAGTACGCTCAGAAACGTATAATCTTCCGGCGTGTCCAGCGTCCAGCGGTGCCTTTCGAGGCCAGGCTGCGGGCAGGGGAAATTCCGGATCGAGAACTGCTCCGGATGTTGGTAAATATAAGGCGTGGCATGTTCGCGGTGGTAATCGGTAGTGGCGAATTGCTCGGCGGTAAATAGCGTGGCTGCCGTGAACGCCTCACAGTCCAGCCCGGTCGGCCATGTCCTTGGAATGACGTTGGTGGCGTAATCGCAGCCGGTGTCTTTCAGTAACCGTAATACGCCGCCGCATACGGCAGGGTCGAGCATGGGGCAATCGGCGGTGATGCGCATGACGATATCGGCGCGGCGGGCGCGGGCGGCGTCGGCGTAACGCGAAAGCACGTTGGCAAGCGAGCCTCGGAAACAGATCTGGCTGGAGGCACTGCACCACGATGCCACCGGATCATCAGAGCTTTCCGTGGACGTGGCCACTACGACTTCGTCGATACCTTCGATAGCGCGCGCTGCCCGCGTTACCCACTCAAGCACCGGCCTGCCGCCAAGCGGCATCAGCACTTTGCCCGGCAAGCGGGTGGAGGTCATGCGGGCCTGTATGATGGCGACGGATTTCATGCGATGATCTCCTCTATCGCGGCTTTGATCGCAGCCTTGCTGTCGTCGTTGCGTCCGTAATAGGCATCGTACTGGCTAAAGCGATCGGGCCATTCGGGTGTGTTATAGAATGCGATCACTTCGTTGATGTCGATTGACTGCAGCGACGAGTAGCCGGGCGCGAGCTTCGCGGCGACGAAGCCGTTGTAATCTTCCACGGAACATTCCAGATGTGGGGAATAGAGGCAGGGTACGCCGTATTTCAGGATTTGCAGCATGGCGCTGCTTGCGCCTACGATGGCCAGGTCGCAGTCTCCGGCATCTTCTTCAAGGGACGAACCTTGTGTGATCCGTACGGTGCTGAATTCGCGCAGGTGCGGTTCTAAGTCGCCGCTGGCGATGCCAACCGGGTGCTTGCGCACGACAATGGTTTTTGGCCGCAGTGCTTTTTCCAACTCTGTGATAACGTTTTTCAGGCCGGAAATATTGAGGGGCGCCGATAAGAATAACCCGACGCTCATCCCGTGCTGGCGTAAATTCCTGATCATGAGCGGGCGATAATTCCCTTCCAGGCCACAATACACAACCTTGCCGTCTATGCTGCCTTTGGCGGCGTAATAATCACGCATTTTTTTGCCGTAGAGAATGGACAGGGTGAACCACAGCGGTGGCCTCAGTGACCCTGGCGCGGTGAACGCGTGCGCAATGTATATGGTCGGGATACCAAGCCGTCGTGCCGTCCATGCCAATCCGAGGCTGTCGGGGGCGTAATCGCTGGCGACGAGAACGGCTCGCGGCGGTGATTTCTGAAGCTCGTAGCGAAAACGCAAATAGTGATTCAGGGTGGCGGCGGTGCGGCAGGCGGGCATGAACGCATAGCGCCGGTTGATGCGGTGAATGATGCGCAGGCATTGCAGGATTTTTCTCCAGTTGCGCAGCGCGTCGAGCGCGAAAACAAAGCTGGCGGCGCTTAGCATGTGGCGTAGCCCGTGTGCGGTGCACTCCACCTTCGTATTCCCGATGCAGGATGCGACCAGAGCGATTGCGCGTTTTTCATTGGCGAACGCATAGGTAGCCAGAATGGGCGCATCACTATTGCCGTTCCGTTGAAATGCCAGCGCGGATTTCAGGCCGAAACAGGCGATCATCAGGCTGGAAATCCATGTGGGGTGTAATGCTTTGTGGGTTTTATAAATGAGGTTTATGAGGCCGTTTCGTCGTGCGATATCCTGAAATACTGTCTCCCGCAAGGGTGACGATTCTATCGCCGCGATAATCCGGGTCGCTGACAACAGGCATTTGTCGTTTGCACGGCTGTTCATGTTATAATTCTTTCATGGTCAGGCTTTCCTATCACGCCTTCCCATTGCGATAATTTTTTCGATGGGGGTATTCCATGGATCATTTCCTAGAGTGGAAAACAGTGTCTCCTTGTCCCTGGCATTATGATAAGTGCCTGTATGACGTTGCTTAGAGGCATTAGATTTTCCTGATAATATGTTCTTATAATTTACTAAAAACAATTGTACCATTGCCTCCTGTAGCTTGCGGTATGATGTTGCAAGTGTGTCTATTCTCTCATCGAATGCCACTTCGGTTTGCGCGATTATATCGCCTGTATCTATCCCAGCATCCATATAGTGGATAGAAACACCTCTGGGTGTATCCTCATATAATGACCAGAAATTAGGATCGGCCCCACGATTATAGGGCAGGTAGGAAATATGTAGGTTTACGGCGCGGGCAGGTTGAAAATACGCCAGTTTCTCGGCGCTTATAATATGCCTGTATCCGTAGCTGATTAAAAAATCAAAATTACCGGACTTAATATAGCTCTCATCTATCTGTGATTCTATGCATACCACGTCATACCCCGCTTCGCTGAGAATGGCATTTAATGGAGTAGCGGCAGGAGCCAGTAATAATATACGACTTACCTTGAACACGTTCGGCTGCTCATGTGATAGAAGTGATGTTATGAACGGCCTGCGTACGCAGTAGCCGGAAAGCGATGCTTGCGGCGGCGGTAAACGCCATGCCATACGCCAGCATCATGGCAATCGCCGCGCCTTCGACGCCGTAGGTGCCGATCAGGGTGTAGTTCAGGGCAATTTTAAGCGCGATGGCCGCGAGGGCGATGCAGGAAAGTAGCCCGATTTTCTGGAAATATTGCAGGAAGCTCTGCGCCAGCATGTAAAACCCCTGCACGACCATCGCCATGATCAGGATGAATACGTAATCGAAGGCCTGCGCGAACGACGCGCCGATGACCCACGGGCCCAGCCATCGGCATATGTAGAAAAGTATGAAGCCGCCGATGGGCAGGACGGTAAAATATAACAACGCGCCGAGGCCGATTTCATGCAGGTAACCCGGCTTCGGGGTGCCGAGCCTCTTGAAGCACCATGGCTGCCAGCCGAGGATGAACCCGCGTATGGCGATCATCAGCAGCATGGGAAACAGGCTTGCGACCGCGTAGAGGCTCGACGCCTCGACGCTGATCATGTGCGACAGCATGAGACGGTCGATCATAATCAGCACCAGCATTAACATGCCGCTAGGCAGGTAACGCACACCGAATGAAAGCAGGCGGCCGAAATGGATGACGTGCCAGTGGAATTTGAACGGTGGAAGATTACGCAGCAGCAACCCGAACGCCAGCAGGCATCCGAGCGCAAGCCCGATGATCTTTCCGAATACGGCCCCGCTCCAGCCCCAGTCCGACAGTACCAGCGTCACTGTGCAGGCGATAGCAACGCCCGCCTGTAGCAGTTGGATGAAAGAGTAATACATGTAGTTGCCGGCGAACTGGTGGTAGGTAAGGCCGATGTAGAACAGCGCGTACAGCCACGCGCAGGCGATGACGTTCCACAGGCTGGATTGGGGGAAATGCAGCAACTCGCCGATATCGCCACCCGACAGGAGTATAAGACCGCATGCGCCTGCGACCAGCAGGGTGCTCAGAAGGAGGATGGCGACGATATACTGAATGATGAACAGCTTGTCGCTACGGTGGTAGTGGATGCGGATATAGTCATCGAGCGCAAGCCCCATGACCGGGCGCAGGAATGCCACGGCGCTTTGGAAAATTGCCCATAATCCGTATTCATACAGCGACAGGTGACGCGTCAGGAACGGTGCCAGTATCAACGGCGCTAGCGCCTCGATCATCGTGGCGAAGGTGAAGAAAATACCGCCGTGGAGTAGGCCTGTGATTTTTTTTATCATATTCCGTATGGTACGGGTGTCTACCTTGTTTACAGGATAGGAAGTTAACGTTACCCTTACATAACCTGTAAATATTGGATTTACCAGCTATGCATGTCGTTTTTCGCGTTGAGGGCGGGCCGGAGATCGGCATGGGGCATAGCAGTCGCTGCGCCGTGCTGGCCGGCCAGTTATCCGGGCGCGGCGCGGGCGTTACCTTCGTGGCGACGCAGGCTTCATGCGATGCTATCCGCGTGCGGCTGCCTGATGGCGTCCATTACGATTTCAGGCCTCTGCCCGCCGGACTTGCTGAAACTGCCGACGCGCAGGCCTGTGCCGCCATCCTGACATCCCTGCCGTTCAGACCGGACTGGCTGGTGGTTGACCATTATGGCCTTGGGGCCGATTGGGAAAACGCCCAGCGCCCGTTTGCCGGGCGGCTGATGGTGATCGACGATCTTGCGCGTCGCCATGCATGCAACCTGCTGCTCGATCAGAATTATTTTGCTAATCCGGGGCAGCGTTACCACAACCAGCTGGAACACTCCTGCCGCACGTTGTTCGGGCCCGGCTTCGCTTTGTTGCGGCCTGGCATTGCCCTTTCCCGCAGGGAGGATGTGCGCACGGATGTGCCGAGGCGGGTGTTCGTCTGCTTCGGCGGGGCAGATAACCATAATTCAACGCAAATGGCGCTGGACGCCATGGCCATGCTCCCGGATTTAGCCATGCAGGCCGATATCGTCATCGCCTCGACGCATCCGAAACGTAGGGCGCTGGAAAAATTTTGCGCGGGATTTCCGGCATGGCGGCTGTTTACCGATCATCCTGCACCCGAGCAACTCATGGCGCAGGCCGATATCGGCATCGGCGCAGGCGGGGTGATGACGTGGGAACGCTGCGCGGTAGGCCTTCCATCCATTGTGGTCACCATCGCCGACAACCAAAAGGAAGTGGCCGGGGCTATGGCGGAAGCAGGTATGATCCTATACGGCGGGCATTATGACATGACGGATGCGGCGAATCTTAAGGAATTGCTCGAAGCACTGTGGCACGATGCCCATACAAGAAACGTGATGGCGGCGGAAGGCATGGCGCTGGTGGACGGCAAGGGGGCTGCCCGCGTGGCGGCCATTATGTGCGAATGATGTGTTCCTGCTTAAGCGGCGTGCCTGCTTCCAGGTCGCAGGCGGCGCGGCCTTTGGCAAGGAGATCGTCGATCTCGTCGGGCGGCAGGCCGTAGCCGGGGCGGATGGCGCGGATGTTTCCGGTCGTGAAGGCTTCGTCTTTTTTCATGGGTTTCACGACATAGAGCGAACGGCGGAAAACGCGCGATGCGGCTTCGGATGCGGTGGGCGCGTAGTCGGCGCTTCCGAGAGACTCCCATGCCTGCTTTGTTTCGCGTACGAGCGCGGTCAGTTCTGCGGGTTCCAGGGAAAAAGCGGCGTCGACGCCGCCTTCTGCGCGGCTGAGCGTTACGTGTTTTTCGATGACGACGGCACCGAGCGCTACGGCGGCCACTGAGGTGGCGACGCCAAGCGTGTGGTCGGAAAGTCCGATGGGAACGCCAAGCCGTGCTGCGAGTTTGGGGATCGTAAGCAGGTTCGCCTCGGCTGGCGGGGCGGGGTAGCTGCTGGTGCATTTGAGCACGATCACTTCCGACGCGCCGCCTGCGCGGGCGGCGGCCAGCGCCTGCTCGATTTCAGGCAGTGTGGCGGTGCCCGACGAAATGATCATCGGTTTGCCGGTGGCAGCTACGCGGCGGATCAGGGGCAGGTCGGTATTTTCGAATGAGGCGATCTTGAACAGCGGTACGCCCAGCTGCATGAGGAAATCGACCGCTGTGGCGTCGAACGGCGTGGAAAAGATCATCAGCCCGAGTTTTTTCGCGTAGGCGAAAAGCTCTCCATGCCATTCCCACGGCGTATGGGCTTCATGGTATAAATCGTACAGATTCCTGCCGTACCAAGGGCTTTTAGGGTCTTCGATGGTAAAGCCGGGCTTGTTGCAGCGCAGGGTCATGGTGTCGGCGGTATAGGTTTGCAGTTTGACCGCGTCGGCCCCGCTTTCGGCTACGGCCTTTACGATGGCCCTGGCCCGTTCCAGCGAGCCGTTATGGTTGCCCGACATCTCTGCGATGATGAAAGGCGGGTGGTTCGCGCCGATTTTCCGGCCGTTTATGTTGATTTCAGGCTTCATACCCTTCCTTCAGCTTATGATATAAAGATTACACGAGGTGAATTAATATATTATAAACCCAACTGGTTTAGCGTTTACCGATGGTTAAAGGGTAGCATCACATGTTCGACAATAAAAGCATACTTATCACCGGCGGCACCGGCTCATTCGGACGCGAATATATCAGGAAGGTGCTGGCGAAATACAAGCCGCGCCGAGTGATTGTTTTTTCGCGAGACGAATACAAGCAGTTCGAGATGCAGCAGGAGTTCAACGCGCCGTGCATGCGCTATTTTCTCGGAGACGTGCGCGACCGCGAGCGCGTTAACCTCGCTTTTACCGATGTCAATTATGTCGTCCATGCGGCGGCGCTGAAACAAGTGCCCGCGCTGGAATATAACCCCGGCGAGGCAATCAAGACCAATATCGGCGGTGCGGAAAACGTCATCGCCGCCGCCATAGCGCGCGGTGTCGAAAAAGTCGTGGCGCTTTCCACCGACAAGGCGGCGGAGCCCATCAATCTCTACGGGGCTACCAAGCTGGTATCCGACAAGCTTTTCGTCGCTGCCAACAATATCCGCGGCAATAACAACACCACATTTTCCGTGGTGCGTTACGGCAACGTCATGGGCTCGCGCGGCTCGGTGATTCCTTTTTTCAAGAAACTTATCGCTGAAGGTGCCAAAAGCCTGCCCGTTACCGACAAGGATATGACGCGTTTCAATATCCCCCTTTCGCAGGGCGTGGAGTTCGTGCTGCAGGCCTTTGCGCGCATGCACGGCGGTGAGCTGTTCGTGCCGAAAATTCCTTCCATCGACATCATGACGCTGGTGGAAGCCATGTCCCCTGGAATGAAAACGCATATAGTCGGT
>CAZBUX010000034.1:0-2063 GCA_964495185.1 uncultured Rickettsiales bacterium
CATTGCTTGGGCGGCGAAGCCGCCCAAGCAATGCCTGCCGCATGCGAAAGCGTGTGCGTGGGCTGTTTTTTCTAAATTTACTAATATTTCTTAAATACTTATTGTTTTTCATACTAGATGTCCTCAAGCGGTTAATTACTGCTTATATTGTACACTATTTTGGATTATAAGTAAGGAAAAACAATAAGATGGGGTGTTTTTTTATCACCGAACCCCAGCCGTAATCGGCCCCTCGGCCCTACCATGCACGAACTGGTCGACATGATCATTCCCCGAGCGGTCGATCTCGCGGGCTTCGCCCTGCCAGATGATTTTTCCCTGGTAGATCATCGCTACCCTGTGGGCGATGCGACGCACGCTGGCCATGTCGTGGGTGATGGTGAGCGTGGTGGCGCCGAGTTCGCGGCTGCATTTGACGATGAGCTGGTTGATGACGTCGGCCATGATGGGGTCGAGGCCGGTGGTGGGCTCGTCGAAGAAAATGATTTCCGGGTTGGCGGCAATGGCGCGTGCGAGCGCCACGCGCTTCTGCATCCCGCCGGAAAGTTCCGACGGTGAGAGGTTCGCCACATCAGCGCCGAGGCCTACCGATTTTAGCTTCTCCACCGCGAGCTTTTTCGCCTGCTCTTTGTCGAGCTGGTGATTTTGCAGCAGGGCGAAGGTGATGTTTTCCCATACGGGGAGCGAGTCGAACAGCGCGCCGCCCTGAAACAGCATGCCGAACTTGCGCAGGATCGGCTGGCGCTCCTTGAAGCTCAGTTTCGTGACTTCCTCGCCGTCGATTTTGATTGAGCCTTTATCGGGCGTGACGATACCGAGGATGGATTTGATCAGCACCGATTTGCCCGAACCGGAGCCACCGATCACCACCAGCGATTCGCCTTTCTCGATGGTCAGGTCGATGCCGTCCAGCACCACTTTGGGGCCGAAACGCTTGCATACGCCTTTGAGTTCTATTTTGGGAAATGACTGCATGGTTAATTAAGCATTCTAGATATTTTTGGTTCATCAAAACAAGCAATATCAATAATTTGATCCACGCAACTAAGGTGCATGAATTTTACTGACGTGTTTATATGACTGTTAAGTATGCCTTCTGGGATTGCCCTTCTGACATATTCCTCAAAATATGAATTCTTAGAGTAGCCCAACGTGTTGCCGCCGAATAATTCCTGAGGTGCCCTCTCCACGTAACGTTCATCGCGCATGGAATAAGCCAGATATTCTTCCCAAAAAATTTCATACGTATGGTTAGTACTATCGTGGCCTATTTTCATTATCACTGCTTTAAGCGAATTACAGGACTCACACTTGGGCAATTCCACGAGTTGAAAGCTAAAGCTCTCATGTGCGTTGATGTCATGCCATAGAGAAGTTTTCTCAGAACTCATAGATAGCTCATTTGGCAAACAGGAGTGCGGTTAGGAAATAATTGGAAAGCAAAATCAGGATCGAAGCCGACACCACCGCATGCGTGGTAGCCGCGCCGACGCCCTGCGCGCCGCCCTTGGAGTTGAAGCCGTGATAGCAGCCCATGAGCGCGATGAGGAAACCGAACACGCCCGCCTTGATCAGGCCGGAGACGACGTCCTTGGTTTCAAGGAAATCGAACGTGCTTTTCAGGTACGGGCCGGGGGAGAAGCCGAGTTCGTGGATGGAGACGAGATAGCCGCCGAACACGCCGATGATGTCGGCGATAAGCACCAGCAGCGGCAGCATGGTAAGCCCCGCGATCAGGCGCGGCAGCACGAGGTATTTGTAAGGGTCGGTTGAAAGCGTCACCAGCGCGTCGATCTGTTCGGTCACCCGCATGGTGCCGATTTCGGCGGCATACGCCGCGCCGATGCGGCCTGCGACCATGAGGCCCGCCAGCACCGGCCCGAGTTCGCGGGTGATGGAAAGTACCACCACGATGGCGATTGAGCTTTCGGCGTTGAAGCGCGAGAAGCCGGAATAACTCTGCAACGCCAGCACCGCGCCGGTGAAGATGGCGGTCATGCCGACGACGGGCAGCGAGTAATAGCCGATCTCGATGCATTGCTTGAACAGCATCTTGCCGTAAA
>CAZBUX010000034.1:2073-11128 GCA_964495185.1 uncultured Rickettsiales bacterium
CGCCGGCGCTCGCCCACACGAACAGCACCACCCGGCCTACGGCGGCAAGGAAAGCGAAAAACATGCGGCCTATGGGTGCTAGAAAATTCACGTTGCTCATGATGCGTTGCCAGTTGTTCGCGGCATTATAGCGAGCAACGAGCAACGAGCAACGCCTAAACGTACACTCTTTGCACCCGCCGCCCGATGCGGGTGAATACTTCGTAGCCGATGGTGTCTGCCGCAATGGCGATGTCGTTGACGGTCTGGGTTTCGTTGATGAATTCGACGCGCGTGTTTGCGGTGATCTTCGCTTCGGGGATGTGGCTGATGTCCAGCGCGATCATATCCATCGACACGCGACCGGCGATGGGGGCGCGCACGCCAGCGATATAGGCGAACCCCTTGTTGCTTAAACTGCGGAAATAGCCGTCGGCGTAGCCGAGCCCTGCAATCGCGATGCGCTCGCCTTTCGGAGCCGGGTAGGTGCCGCCGTAACCTACTGTTTCATTGCGGTCGAGCGTGCGTATCTGCAAAATCGGCGCTGATAGCGTGGCGACATGGCGCATTGGGTTGTCGCCGTCAACCGGGTTGATGCCATAGAGCGCGCAGCCGGGGCGGGCGATGTCGAAATGGTAGGTTTCAGGCAGGAAAATCCCTGCCGAGTTGCATAAGGACGCCCTTGTGCCGGGCAATAGCTTTTTCGCTTCCTTGAAACGCGAAAGCTGCTCGGCGTTTTTGGAATGCGCGGCGTCGTTGGCGCAGGAAAGATGGCTCATGAGAAGCTGGCAGCGCAGCGCCGCGAGCTTGCCGCCTTCCAGCGCCAGAAGTTCGCTGTGCGACAGGCCGAGCCTTGTCATGCCGGTATCGACGTGGAGGATCGGGCGCTCGCCGCCCTCGGCCAGCCCGCGCTTATAGGTTTCCACCTGTCCCGGGTCGCCCAGCACGGGGATCAGCCTGTGCGCAAGATAATCGGCTTCCTCGCCGGGAAAAATCCCGTTGAATACGGCGATATTCGCCTGCGGTAAATAACTCCGCAATTCGACGCCTTCGGCCAGCGTGGCGACGAAAAATTCTTTGCAGCCGGCGTCCGCAAGCGCTTTGCTTACCGCTTCGGCGCCGAGCCCGTAGGCGTTGGCCTTGACCACGGCGGCGCAGGTCTTCTGCGCGTGGCGCGATTGCAGCAGGCGGTAATTATCCGTCAGGGCGGAAAGGTCGATGTTTAAAGTGGCGGGATGCATGGTAGTGAAAATGGCGGCTTAATGCTCGTAATCCGGGTTGTAGCCGTCCTGCGCGAGATCGCCGAACTGCGTGAGGTTGGAATCGAAACGCAGCTTGACGCTGCCGATCGGCCCGTTGCGGTGCTTGGCGACGATGACTTCGGCGGTGCTGTGCACGCGGTCCATGTCGGCCTGCCACGTGGCATGCTCGGGCGTGCCTTCGCGCGGCTGCGAGCGGGAGAGGTAATATTCCTCGCGGTAGATGAACATCACTACGTCGGCGTCCTGTTCGATCGAGCCGGATTCGCGCAAGTCGGAAAGCAGGGGCCGCTTGTCCTCGCGCTGCTCGACGGCGCGCGAAAGCTGCGAGAGCGCCACCACCGGAATATCGAGTTCCTTGGCGATGGCTTTAAGTCCTTGCGTGATTTCCGAGACTTCCTGCACGCGATTGTTCTGCGACAGCGAGCTGTGCCCGCGCACGAGCTGGAGGTAATCGACCACGAGCAGCTTCAGGTTGTTCATGCGTTTCAGGCGGCGGGCGCGGGTGCGCAGGCCTGCGATGGAAAGCGCCGGGGTGTCGTCGATGAAGAACGGCATGCGCGACATTTCGCCCGAGACCTGCACGAGATGCGAGAATTCCTCGGCGGAAATGCGGCCGTTGAAGATTTTGGAAGAGTTGAGGCGGCTGGCGGATGAGAGCAAACGCGTGGACAATTGCTCCGCCGACATTTCCAGCGAGAAGAACCCGACCGAGCCCGCTTCCTTGGCGGTGATGCCTTTTTCCTCCGCTTCTTTATAAAGCGACATGCAGGCGTTATAAGCGACGTTGGTGGCAAGCGCGGTTTTACCCATCGACGGGCGTCCGGCGAGGATAAGCAGATCGGAGCGCTGCAAACCGCCGAGCAGCTTGTCGAGGTCTAAAAGCCCGGTGGTGACGCCGACCACGCCGCTGTGCTTATAGGCGAATTCGGCGTGCTTGATGGAGCCGACCAGCGAATGGCGGATGGAGCGGAAGCCCGAATCGCCGCTGCCTTCCACCGAAAGATTGAAAAGTTTCTGTTCGGCCGCTTCGATCTGTTGCAGGGCAGGGATGTCGATCTTGTGCTGGTAAGCGTTGTTGACGACTTCTTCGCCGATGGCGACGAGGTTGCGCTTAAGCGCAAGGTCGTAGATCATCTGCGCGTAATCGCCGATATTGATGACCGTGATCGCCGCCGCCGCGAGCTTGGCGAGGTAGGCGCCGCCGCCGATATCGGTCAGCGATTCGTCCTGGTCGAAGTAATGCTTGAGCGTGACCGGGTTGGCGATCAGCCCCTTATTGTGGAATTTGTGGATGGCGTCGAAGATGCGGCTGTGCAGCTTTTCGTAGAAATGATCGGCTTTCAGCTGGTCGCCGATATGCTGCAGGGAATCGTTGTTGACGAGCAGCGCGCCGAGCAGCGCCTGTTCCGCCTCGATATTGGCGGGGGCTTCGCGATATGCGGACGCCTCGGGCGCTTGCCCGCCCAGAAGCGCGTCGGGATCGGTGGAAAGGAGTAACGCCATGGGAGAATTCGCCAGTTGCCGGTTGCAAGTCAGCTAAAACAATAAAGCGATTGCCGCCAACTGGCAACCGGCAACTGCGAACTTAATGTTAGGAAGCGTCGGCTTCGCTGCGCTTGACGTTCAGGTTGATGTTGGCGGTGACGTCGGGATGCAGGTTGATGCGGACCGTGTAATCACCGGTGGTCTTGATGGTGGTGGTCATGACGATCTGGCTTTTCGGCACATCGTGGCCGGCTTCTTTCAGCGCTTCGGAAACGTCGCGGACCGAAACGGAGCCGTAGAGTTTACCTTCCTGGCTCGCCTGACGGACGAGGGTAAGGGCCATCTTATCCATTTTGTCGCGGACGATTTCGGCGAGCGCTTTCGACTCGGCGTTCTGCTGTTCGAGCACATGGCGGCGTTCTTCGAACACCTTGCGGTTGGCATCGGTGGCGCGCAGCGCTTTTTTCAGCGGAATGAGGAAATTGCGCGCGTAGCCGTTCCTGACTTTAACTACGTCGCCCATGCCGCCCAGGCGGGTGATGCGTTCCAATAAAATGACGTCCATGTTGAGTCTCCTAGCGTATCCTTGATTTCAAAGGGGCTAATTACTTAGACGAAGCCGCGGGCGATGACAAGCGTTTAATATGGTGCCACAGGCCGATAACCGAGAGCCCCAGCGCGGGCCAGAATTGAAGCGCCACCATGAAATAGATAAAAAACAAGAAAATCCGGCGACTTGGCCATGTAAGGCTGGCCTGGTTCAGCACCGCCGCGCCAAGGAAAAAATACGGTAAAAACATCATCACGAACACGGTTTTTCCGAAAAACTGCACCGACGCCATGCTGGTCAGCGACAGCAGCGCGGCAAGCGCCAGCGCGGCCAGCGCGTTGTTGGGCATGGGAAACGGCGTCATGGCGAAGCTCGGGCGGGGCGCGGCCTGTTTTCCCGCCAGCATGCGGTGGGCGAACCAGGCGTGGCCGTAGATCGCCAGCGCCCACAGCCAGAACATGATGGCCACGATCAGCGGCGCCCAGTTGCCTGCGACCATGATGGCTTCGTCGCGGTATTCGGGCGGGAAGGTGGCGAACGCCTCATGGATCGTCGCGGTAAGCAGACCGGGCAGGCCGCCTTCTTCGCCGGCAAAATACAGCACGGTGACGCCAAGCAACGCCGCCGCGTAAAACGTCAGATGCAGGAAGACGAGCACGAGCGGATACCACTGCCGCCCTTCGCTGCCGTCGCGCCACAGCAGGGCTTTTTTGGCTAGGTACCACGAGGGCAGGCCCATGATGAGGAAGAACACCAGCGCCACCGGGATTTCCAGCGCCGCGCCGATAATCAGCGTCGCTACGGCGGCGCCGTAAAGCGCCACGCGCGGGTGCCGCCCGATTCCGACGCCAAACAGCGGCAGGGTAGGCAGGAACATGAAGAAAAACCCGAGCCCGAACGCCGCCACCAGCAGGAAAATCCCGCCGGAGAGGAACCCGGTCGCAAGCGCGGAAAGCCCCGTTGATTTCATGGGGCCGCACTATAGCGATTTATACGGATAAGAAAACGACTTCGTCGCTTACTGCGTGACGAAAGGAAGTAAAGCGAGGTTACGAGCGCGTTTGATGGCGCTGGCGAGTTCGCGCTGCTTCTTGTGCGACACCGAGGTGATGCGCGAGGGCAGGATCTTGCCGCGTTCGGAGATGAAGCGCGACAGGAGCTTTACGTCTTTATAATCCACCTTCGGTGCGTGGGGGCCGGTGAGCGGGCAGGTCTTCTTGCGGCGGAATAAAACCTTGCGTCCCATGCCGGGGCCGCCAGGGGCGTCGCCGGAAGCGGAAGGGCGGGAAGAGCGGGTGGGGCGGGGTGAGCTGCGCATGGTTCCTCTATATTATGCTTGGGTGGTATCGGCTACGGCGGCATCGGCAACGACCGGCGCTTCGCCGTCCTGCGGATAGCCATCTTCACGCGAGCGGGACTGCTGCAGCATGACCGACGGGCCTTCTTCGATTGCTTCGACGCGCACGGTGAGCGAGCGGACGATATCTTCGTTGATGCGGATGTTGCGTTCCATCTCCTTGATCGCGGCAGCCGGGGCGTCGATGCCGAGCATCGTGTAGTGGCCCTTGCGGTGCTTGTTGATGCGATAGGTGAGCGAACGCAGACCCCAGTATTCGTTCTTCACGATCTTGCCGCCGCCCTGCTCGACGATCGCGGCGAGGCTTTCGGCCAGCTTGTTGACGTCCTGGCGGGCCATGTCCTGGCGAGCGATAAAAGTGCTTTCGTACAATGCCATTTTAGTATTAAGCTCCTGAATTATAAGGCGCAACCAGTGCTGCGCGTCCCAAAAGGGCTATAACTAATAGCCAGTTTTCCAAGGAAAGCAAGCACAAAAACGCTAAGAACGGTTGCCACAGCCGCGCCTATCCTTTAATAATTCAGCCCTTCACTATGAAACAGCATATAAAACACAAGGGTAAGAACATGAAAACCGCACTGATTTTCCCCGGTCAGGGGTCGCAGGTCGTCGGCATGGGCCGTGAACTCGCCGATAATTTCGCCGTCGCCCGCGAGATATTCGACGCCGTGGACGAGGCGCTCAGCCAGAAGCTCTCCGACATTATTTTCAACGGGCCGCAGGAGCAGCTCACCCTCACCGAAAACGCGCAGCCCGCGATTATGGCGACATCGATCGCCGCGCTCCATGTATTCCGGCAGGAAACCGGGTTCGACGTCGGCGCGCACGCCATGTTCGTCGCCGGGCATTCGCTGGGTGAATATTCGGCGCTGTGCGCTGCCGGTTCCATCTCGCTTACCGAAACCGCGCGCCTGCTCAGGCTTCGCGGCAAATCCATGCAGCAGGCCGTGCCCGCGGGCCGCGGCGCGATGGCCGCGCTGCTTGGCGTCGATTGCGCTGTCGCCATGGAAATCGCCAAGGAAGCAGCACAGGACGATATCTGCACGGTCGCTAACGATAACGCCGCCGGTCAGGTGGTGATCAGCGGCACCCGCGCCGCCGTAGAGCGCGCGCTCGACGTGGCTAAAGCCAAAGGTGCCAAGCGCGCCGTGCTGCTCGACGTCAGCGCCCCGTTCCACTGCCCGCTCATGGCGCCCGCTTCCGGCGTGATGGCCGAAGCGCTGTCGGTGGCCAAGATCGGCGCGCCCTGCGTGCCCGTGGTCGCCAACGTCACCGCCAAATCCGAGAAAGACCCGGAAACCATCCGCCGCCTGCTTGTCGATCAGGTCACCGGCATGGTGCGCTGGCGCGAATCGGTTCATTATATGAAAGCGCAGGGCGTCGAGCGCGTGATCGAAATCGGCGCGGGCAAAGTGCTTTCGGGCCTTGCCAAACGCATCGAGCCGGAAATGCTCACGGTGAATATCGGCACGCCTGCGGATTTGGAAGCATTCGCAAAGGCAGAGTAACGTAACAACAGGAGGTGCTATGGCTAAGACGCAGCCGGATACCAGAAACATAAATGTTGACGAAGTGATCTCCGGGGTTGCCTCTTCCTTGAAGAAGGAGGCGCAGAAACTTACCCAGCAATTAGTCAAAAATGCAGAGCTGGGTAGCCGTGAGAAATTCAATATTGAACATTTCGGGGCGAATATTGAGGATAGGCTTGAGCAGTACGCAAGCAGGCGCGTTCATCAGGACATCGCCCTGAACGACAGCGTTGATCTTGAAGCATATAAGGCAGAGACCAAAACAGCGCGTGAAAACGCGCAGTGGTATCTGGAAAGCGAACACACCATGAATGCGGGAAAAGTCGCCACGAAGGAATTCATGAAGAAAATGGACGCCATCATTGATAAGGCGCTCGAGCCGTATCAGAGTAATGCGCGCGGCAAATAACGCGTCGCTTGCGTTTTTCGGTGCCGTTCTTACCAGTCGTTCGCGAAGGCATAGTAATAACACGAACACAAACGATGGGGCTGCCTGTGCCAAGGTGTAATAATAAACTTAAGAGGAACGTATGAAACCCAGTGGACCTTATTCTTACAGGCATGATAACACTCGCCGCATCGCTGGCAAAGTCGACATAGATGCAATCGCGGCTAATGTTACGGCCGAGGTCAAGCCCGCGCTGGATAATTTGCTCGGGGAATTAGCAAAAAAATCCGGCCTGTCGACGGAAGACCTCGGGATGTACGGCAATCTTGCCGAGCAGGCGGTGGCCGCGCTTGTTAATCGCAGCGTCATTGATAAAATCCTGATCGCCCCGCGAAAGGATATTGATGTCGACGCATACCTCACGGCAACGGTTTCTGCGCGCATGAAGATTGTTGAGATGCTGGAAAATATGGGGGCCGAAGGCGCTGTGCCGCAGCGATTTCTAAATACGATCGGCCGTGCGGTTGACAGGCATGTTGAGCCTTTTGTGCCCGAACGCAGCCGCACTTGACCGGTGAGCGTATTTACGACTAAGACGAAACTCTTCAAAATGTAGCATGGAGTTACGCATGTTTTCCTTATCCGGCAAAAAAGCACTGGTCACGGGTGCGACCGGCGGTATCGGCGGCGCGGTGGCGCAGGCGTTTGCGCAGGCGGGCGCGCAGCTTGCCATTTCCGGCAGCAGAATCGAGAAGCTCGAAGCGGCGGCATCGTCGCTCGGGCAGGGAACCGTTCCCATCGCCTGCGACCTGTCGAAGCTCGACACCGTCGATCTGCTTATTAAGGAAGCGGAAGAAAAGCTCGGCGGGCTGGATATCCTCATCTGCAACGCGGGCGTTACCAAAGATAATCTTGCGCTTCGCATGAAGGACGATGAGTGGCAGTCGGTGATCGACATCAACCTGACCGCCAGCTTCAAACTCGCGCGCGCCGCGATGAAGGGCATGATGAAACGCCGCAGCGGGCGCATTATCTTCGTGACCTCGGTCGTCGCATGGACGGGCAATCCCGGGCAGGCGAATTACTGCGCGTCGAAGGGGGGGCTTACCGCCATGGCCAAGTCGCTGGCGCAGGAAATGGCCAGCCGCGGCATCACTGTTAATTGTATCGCGCCGGGCTTCATCGCGACCGCCATGACCGACGCATTAAACGACGACCAGAAAGCGCGCATCAACCAGAATATCCCGCTGGGGAAAATGGGCGACGCCGCCGATATCGCCGCCGGCGCCGTGTTTCTCGCCAGCGACAACGCTCAATATATTACCGGGCAGACGCTGCACATCAACGGCGGGCTTTACATGGGATGAGAGCCTGATAGTTCACGTGCAATTACAAAGCACTAAGCGCAGGGCGCAAAGCACAATTTCCTAGCCAAACCCAAACGCTTGTGCTACCTACCATCGAATCGCTTGACGTTTTAACTTTGATGGCTATTGTCTCCCGCCTGACTGATCACTAACTACATTAAGGATATACATCATGAGTGACATTGCTGAACGCGTGAAGAAAATCGTAGTCGAACATCTCGGCGTGGATGCTGCGAAAGCCGTACCGGAAGCCAGCTTCATCGACGATCTCGGCGCCGACAGCCTCGACACCGTCGAGCTCGTCATGGCGTTCGAAGAAGAATTCAACATCGAAATTCCCGATGATGCCGCTGAGAAGATCCTCACGCTGCAGGATGCCATCACGTATATCCAGCAAAATGCTAAAGCCGCTTAATCGCGCTTTTATCATCCGTATAGTTCCCTTATGAGACGCGTCGTCGTCACTGGTCTGGGTCTGGTTACACCGCTTGGTTGCGGTGTGGACGCTACGTGGAATAATATCCTCGCCTCGCGCTCCGGGCTTGCGGCCATTTCGCATTTCGACACGTCCGACCTGCCCGCGAAAGTGGCGGCGATGGTGCCGCGCGGCACCGAACCCGGCCAGTTCAATCCCGACGATTACATCCCCGCCAAAGAGCAGAAAAAAATGGATGATTTCATCCATTTCGCCATGGGCGCTGCTTCGCAGGCGGTGGACGATTCGGGCTGGAAACCGGAAAGCGAAGACGAAAAACAGCGCACCGGCGTCATGATCGGCTCAGGCATCGGCGGCCTGCACGCCATCGAGGAAACCGTGCTGATGATCAAGGAAAAGGGCGCGCGCCGCGTGAGCCCGTTCTTCATCCCGGCCTGCCTTATCAACCTCGCCTCCGGGCAGGTCTCGATCAAATACGGCTTCAAGGGACCGAACCATTCGGTGGTCACCGCCTGTTCAACCGGCGCGCATGCCATCGGCGACGCCTCGCGCCTGATCATGATCGGCGATGCCGATGTCATGGTAGCGGGTGGCGCGGAAGCCGCCGTGTGCCGCACCGGATTCGCCGGATTCGCCGCTGCCCGCGCGTTATCAACGAGTTACAACGACACACCCACCAAGGCCTCGCGCCCGTGGGATAAG
>CAZBUX010000035.1:0-11055 GCA_964495185.1 uncultured Rickettsiales bacterium
CAGGAACCCCGGCAATTTCAGTAATCTCTCCCTATACGGCTCCCCCGCGCCTCGTGAGACCGCCCGCCCGGATTTGGGGGAGACATAGATTAAATCCTCCGTCTCGCCGGTCGCCGCGCATTCGGTCAGGTCGAGGCCGAAGCCGGTTTCTGCAAGGATGGTGAGTTCGAGGCGTACATATTCCTCCTGCCAGTTTTCGTCATGCGCGAGCATGTGCAGGAAAGTGAGAAACTCATCATATAAATTAGGGTAGGGGTGGCGTTCCGGCAGCGAGGTTTCGAGAATAGCGCAGGCGGAAGTAAGCGCCGCAAGCTTCACCGCGTCCTGCATTACCATCGCCGCGTGCGGCGTAAGCAGTTCGGCCTTAAACATGCCGATATGCTCCGAAAGCCGCGCATTCCACGCCACGTTGACGCGGTTTCCCGGCTGCGCCACGCCGCGGTTGGTTTTCGAGCTTGCGCCGGGAAGCATCCCGGCAAACACCCCGTGCGAGCGCGTCAGCGCCCTGATAAGCGCCTTATTTTCCCCGTGTTTGCGGGCCGATAGAATAATCGCTTCGTCCTGCCAGTGCATCCCTTGAAACCGCCCCTGCGCGCACCATATTTATTCTTGTCAGGCGCCATAATGGGCCTGACATAACAGTAACTTGCTATTCATAGGAGTTTATATATGCACGCTTACGATTTGTCTCCCTTATTCCGTTCCACGGTCGGGTTCGACCACCTTTCGCGCATGATCGACAACGCCTTCAAGGCCGACGAGCGCGCGCAGACCTACCCGCCTTACAACATCGCCAAGCTCTCGGACGATGAGTATGAAATCACGATGGCGGTAGCCGGGTTCAAGCAATCCGACCTGACCATCACCGCCCAGCAGAATTCGCTGGTCGTGACCGGTAACAACGCTGAGAAAGAGGAAAAGAACGGCGTTACTTACCTGCACAAGGGCATCGGCACGCGCGGTTTCGAGCGTAAATTCTCGCTGGCTGACCATGTAAAAGTCATCAGCGCGAACCTCGCCGACGGGTTGCTCACGCTGCGCCTGCAACGCGAAATCCCTGAAGCCAGCAAGCCGCGGATGATCGCTATCAACACCGAAAACGTGCTGGAAGGGAAGTCCGGAAAACACTAAGAATTCCGGTTTCCTGAAAGAAAACCCCCTCCCGGAAACGGGAGGGGGTTTTGTTTTAATTCAAAGAATGCCGCAGGCCGAACTAACTAGATCTCGATGCCACCGCCTGCACTTGCTCCGCCGCCACCGGCTCCGGGGCTGAACCCGCCAAGGTTTCCTTCATTAACGTGCAGGCCGGTGCCTGCGATCATCTGCGTGTGATCGGTGTGGCTGTGCTTGAAGCGCTTGGCCAGTTGCGCCAGCGCCGCACCGCCAAGGCCGTGACCCTCCACATCCTTAAGCACCCCAAGCGCACCGCCGGCCAGCACCGGGCCGTCGCTCTTTATAGGAGCCGCACCTGAAAATTCCGGCAAAGTGGAGGCGTTGTCAGTGCTGATATTGATGCCAAAGACCGTGCAAATTTTGACGAGCCATGCTTCGGCAGCCTGTTTTATCGCCTCGAAATGATCCTCAGCCGGAGCCTTGCCGCCGCCCGACGCGGCTCCACCGCCGCCGGCGCTGCCTCCGGAGTTCTGCATGAATTGCTGCAGGCCAGGATTGATATCGGACATAAGCGGTTAAAACCCTTTTATACCTTCCTACAGTATAACCCTTTAACCAACCAAGTAAAATGACATTATGATGACAGTCAGTTCGGGCGCTTCACCTGATCAGGGCTGTCCAGCGAAAATGTCGGTATTTCAACAAGAAACGCCTCACCGTCCTGCGTTTGCATCTCGTAATGTCCCTTCATGATGCCAGACGGGGTCTTAAGCGCCGCGCCGCTGGTATACTGGTACGAGTCGCCCGGCGCCAGCACCGGCTGCTCGCCGATTACGCCGGGGCCGCGCACTTCCTGCACCGCCCCCTGCGCGTCCGTGATGTGCCAGTAGCGGTTGATAAGCTGCACGGTTTCCTCGCCAAGATTCTCCATCTGGATGGTATAGGCCCAGACGTAATGATGGTCGTCCGGGTCCGATTGCTCGTTTAAGTAAGCCGGGACTACGGTGATTTTGATGGCGCGTGTGGTTTTTGTATACATGGGAGAGTGGACAGTGGGCGGTTGACAGCAGACGGTAAGGTTAGAGTATTATTCCTACTTGTCCACCGTCAACCGTCAACGGCCCACTCTTCAGCAAACCGGCGCATAAACGCCACGCATTCTGCGATCTGCGCCTTATCGATAAATTCATTCGGCTTGTGCGCCTGCTCGATATTGCCGGGGCCGCAGACGATGGCGGGGATGCCGTGCTCGTTGAACACGCCAGCTTCCGTGCCGAACGAAACCGCATGTTCGCGGTTGGTAAGCGCCGAATGCATCACGCGGCGGCACGAATCGGCAGCGTGGACGGGCAGGGTGACGCCCGCCATGCGCGAGATAGGCCGCGTCACGATATCCGCCTTGGGATCGATAGCGCGCAGCTGCAATAATTTCTGCTGGCAGAACGCATCGAAGCGCGCGTAAATCCGGTCGGGATGATCGCCGGGCAGGGGGCGGATTTCCCAGTTGAAACGGCATTCCTTGGGAATGATGTTGCGTGCTGTGCCGCCGTGGATCACGCCCACATGCACGGTGGAGTAGGGCGGGTCGAAACGCGCGTCACTGGGCCCCGAGGTCGTAATCTCCTGCGCCAGCCCGCTTAAAAAATGCACGAGATCGCAGGCGGCGTGGACGGCATTGACGCCGTAATGCGGCTGGCTCGAATGCCATTCCAGCCCATGCACCGTGGTTTCAAACGAGAGCACACCCTTATGCGCCGTCACCACCTGCATCATGGTCGGTTCACCGATGATGGCGAATGCGGGCATCGGCACTTGCCCGCGCATATGCTTCAGCATGTGCGGCACGCCGAGGCAGCCCACTTCCTCGTCATACGAAAAGCAGAAAAAAATCGGCCTGGTAAGCGCAAGCTTCTTAAACTCAGGCGCAAAGGCAAGGCATGCCGCAATAAACGTTTTCATGTCGCAGGTGCCGCGCCCGTAGAGCCGGTCGCCCTTATCGGTCAGCGTAAACGGGTCGCTGTCCCATTGCTGGCCTTCCACCGGCACGACGTCGGTATGCCCGGAAAGCACCACCCCGCCTTCTACCGCCGGGCCGATCCGTGCCAGCAGATTGGCCTTTTTCCCGTCGGGCGAGGGCAGCACGTCGCTTTCGATGCCCAGCTCGGTCAGGATATTATGGATATGCGCGATGATCGGCAGGTTGGAATGACTGCTCACCGAATCGAACGCCACCAGATCGCGCAGGTGGCCGATAGTGTTGGCGACGAGAGAGTCGGTCATAAAAAACCTCTTTCAATATCCCTTCCCCCCTTGTGGGGGAGGGCGTATTATAAACTACCTCAACGCCCCCGAATTATGCGGCACCTTCAACAGGCTGAAGAATTCCTGCCGTGTGCGCGAATCGCTGCGGAAGATGCCGAGCAGGTGGCTGGTCTGCATCACCGTGCCGGGTTTGTGAACGCCACGCGTGGTCATGCACATATGCGTCGCTTCGATCACCACCGCCACGCCGCGGGGCTTAAGCGTATCGTTCAGTCCGTTGGCGATCTGCGCCGTGAGCTTCTCCTGAATCTGCAAACGCTTGGCGTAAATATCCACCAGCCGCGCAAGCTTGCTTATGCCCAAAACTTTTTTGCCCGGAATATACGCCACGTGGGCCCGTCCGAAGAACGGCGCCATGTGATGTTCGCAATGCGAATCGAAATGGATGTCGCGCAGCACGATCATCTCGTCGTAACCCTCGACTTCCTTAAACGTACGGCTAAGCACCGTCGCCGGGTTCATCTCGTAGCCGCGGAAGAATTCTTCGTAAGCTTTAGCCACGCGCTTGGGCGTATCGATCAGACCTTCGCGGGTCGGGTCGTCGCCAGCCCAGCGCAGGAGGGTGCGGACAGCTTCTTCGGCTTCCTGCCGCGAGGGTTTTTTTATTGTTTTGGAGCGCATAAAATGCTGGCCTTTTGTTTGTTTGCCCTACTATATAAGACTATACCTCATGAAGTAAAGTTGTCAGATATGCTCAAAAACAGCATTCCCTTCGTCGACCTTCGCGGAAAAACGCCTATCGACCTGCTTCGCGCCTATCCCGACAAGGCCCGCGACCTCATCCGCTGCGGCCGCCGCAGCTATGGCCGCCTGTCCTACGCGGCAAGCGCCGCCCTCCTGCCGCTTTCCGACCGCCTGTCGTACCGCTGGCTCAAGCGCACGCGCAATCCGTATCTCCACGAAATCGAGTCCTGCGCCGAAATCGTCTCCGACAGGGGCATCTACACTTTCAACGTCTCCTACGAATGGGGCTGCACGAGCGGCGCGTGGCGCACGGGCGAAACCGTATCCATACTGCGCGTGCTCGACTGGCCGTTCCCCGATCTTGGCAAGCACATGGTTATTGCGCTGCAACAGGGCAGGGGCGGCATCTATTACAACGTCACGTGGCCCGGCCTTTCCGGCGTGTTCAACGCCATGGCGCCGGGGCGCTTCTCCGCCGCCATAAATCAGGCTCCCATGCGCCGGCACAATCTCGGCTTCGCGGGCGACTGGGCGAAAAACCGCCTGATCACCCACCGCGAAAACGGCCTGCCGCCCGCGCATCTGCTGCGCCAGGTTTTCGAACAGGCCAATACTTACGACGAGGCGAAACACATGCTCACCCGCACGCCGCTGGCGGTTCCCGCCATTTTTACGCTTGCGGGCACGAAGTTCGGCGAGGGTTGCATCATCGAGCGCCTGGAGCAGGCCGCCGAAATATTCGACCTCAGCGCCAACCTGCAAGTCACCGCCACCAACCATTTCAACGGCCCGTTTGCCGGTTTTGCTAACGGCTGGCGCCCCCGCGAGATCGACAGCGCCGGGCGCTACCGCCAGAGCTGCGCCATCACCGCGCACGAGCTGGAGCAGCCCGATTTCAACTGGATCAAGTCCCCGATGATCAACGCCAACACACGGCTCTGCCTGCTGACCGACGCCGCCACCGGGCAACTCGTCGTGCAGGGCTATGAAGGCTCGCGGCAGGTCACCGAGCCGTTTATCCTGCCCACTTACGCCGGCGAGCAAAAACAGGCCGTGTAATGGAACTGGAAGGGCTCGTTCCTGAAAAGCTCAAATACAGCCTTTTTGCGAGGCGGCGTTTCATAGCGATTTTCCTGGCCACTTTCCTCGGCGCTTTCAACGACAACCTGCTGCGCTCCGGCCTCGTCGTCCTCATCGCCTATTCCGCCACCAAGGGCATCGAGCTTCCCACCCGGCCGGAAATCCTCGTCACCATCTGCTCGGCGCTGCTGATAGTGCCGCTGCTTCTTTTTTCTTCCATCGCCGGGCCGCTGGCGGATAAATACGAAAAGTCGCGGCTCGTGGTATTCACCAAGATCGCCGAACTTTTTATCATGACCTGCGTGTTCTACGGCTTCGCCACGCAGAATATTTACCTGCTCATGTGCATGCTGTTCGTAAGCGGCACGCACACCGCGTTTTACAGCCCGGTAAAATACAGCATCCTCCCCGAGCATTTAAGCCCCGGCGAGCTGCTGGCGGGTAACGGTTTCATGGCGGGCGGCAGTTATCTGGCGGTATTGCTCGGCATGGTCACCGGCGGATTGCTGGTGGAAATGGAGCACAACGTCATCGGCCTTACGGCGGTGGGCATCGCGCTGGTCGGGCTTGCGGCGAGCTTATTCATCCCCCCCACGAAACCCGCGCACCCTGAAACCCACATAAACTGGAACATCTGGACTGCCACCCGCCTCATGGTCGGCCACGCTTTCGACGACCGCACCATCCTACGCGCCATGCTCTGCCTGTCATGGTTCCTGCTTGTCGGCTCCGTTTACATGTCGCAATTCGCCAACTACGCGCAGGGCGTCGTCCACGCCAACAACCAGGTCTATATCCTGTTCCTCACGCTGTTTTCCATCGGCATCGCCGCCGGTTCGCTGCTGTGCGACACGCTGCTGAAAGGCGAAGTCTCCACCCGCCACATTCCGCTGGCAGGCCTCGGCATGTCGTTTTTCACCTACCTTATGGTGTTCACCACCCCCGCCGTAAACCCTTGCGCCGATTGCCCGCTCATGGACATCAGCGCGTTCATTTCGGTATCCTCCCACTGGCCGATGCTCGCCTGCATGATGCTCGCGGCAGTGTGCGGCGGTATCTACATGGTGCCGCTCTACGCCGTTTTGCAATCCCGCGCCAAAGCCCGGCTGCGCTCCCAGATCATGGCCGCCAGCAACCTGAGCGATTCCGTGTTCATGACCACCGCCGCCGTCGTCTCGGCAGCCCTGCTTTTACTTGGCTTCAACATCCCTGAATTGTTTCTGATTCTTGCAACCCTCAACCTCGGTGTGGCGTATTATGCTCGACAAATATCTGCTTAGGCCGCTTTTCACGTTCCTGCTGAAACTGCTGTTCCGCATCGAGGTCACGGGCCGCGAGCATTATTTCGCCGCCGGCGACCGGGTGATCATCGCCCCCAACCACCAGTCGTTCCTCGACCCGTTCCTGCTCGCCGTCCTCACCCCGGAAAAACCCGCCTTCGCCATGAACGTCTTTCAGGCCGAAAAATGGTATTTCCGCCGCCTCGACCTGCTGGTGAAGCTCTACCGCCTCGACCCGTCCAAGCCGATGTCGATGAAAAGCCTGATCAAGGACGTACAGAAAGGCGGCAAGGTCGTCATCTTCCCCGAAGGCCGCATCACCACCACCGGCGGCGTCATGAAAATGTACGACGGCGCGAGCCTCATCGCCGAAAAAACCGGCGCGATGATTTTGCCCGTGCGCATCGACGGCGCGGAATACAGCAAGCTTTCCAATATCGGCCACCTTGTAAAACGCCGCTGGTTCCCGACGATCAGAGTGGCGTTTCTGCCGCCCGTATCGTCCGAAAACATCAACGCCGATACCATGTATAAGCTCATGACGCAGTCGGCGTTCGACGTATCCCCGTGGAAAAACTCCCTGCTTTCCGCATGGATCGACGCTTACCGCTGGCACGGCGGCAACCACGTCCTCGCCAGCGACATCACGCGCAACTGGCTCACCTACCGCCAGCTTTTCACCCGCGCGTTCATCCTGCGCGATAAGCTTGGCGCGCGGCTGGAAGGACAGGCGCACGTAGCCATGCTGCTGCCCAACGCGCTCGGCGCCATGATCACTTTCGCCGCGCTGCACATGCTCCGCAAAATCCCCTGCATGCTCAACTACTCCGCCGGTGAAGCCGCGATCGTTCATGCCTGCAACATCGCGCGCGCCACGACAGTCCTGACCTCACGCGTGTTTATCGAAAAAGGTAAGCTGGAGGATGTGATCAGGGCGCTTCAGGCGGCGAACTGCGTCATCGTTTACCTTGAGGATATCCGCCCCACCGTCACGCTGTCCGACAAGCTTACCGGGCTGTGGCGCGCACTCAACCCGCGCAAGGAACTGCGGCTCACGCTGGCGAAAACGACGCCCGGCGATCCGGCGGTCGTGCTCTACACCTCCGGCTCCGAAGGCACGCCCAAGGGCGTAGTGCTGTCGCACGCCAATATCCTCGCCAACATCCACCAGATTTCAGCGCGCGTCGATCTCATGCCGTCGGACATGTTCTTCAATTGCATGCCCGTATTCCATTCCTTCGGCCTCACCGCGGGCATGCTGCTGCCGATGGTGCGCGGCGTGCGCACTTTCTTCTACCCAAGCCCGCTGCATTACCGCGTCATCCCCGATCTCGTGTATGACACCAACGCCACCGTCATGCTCGGCACCGACACCTTTTACAACGGCTACGCCCGCTACGCCCACCCGGCGGATTTCTGCCGCGTGCGCCTTGCCGTGGCCGGTGCGGAGAAGCTCAAGGATTCCACCCGTCGCCTCTGGGCCGATAAATTCCACGTCAATATCCTCGAAGGTTACGGCGTCACCGAAACCAGCCCCGTGCTTGCCGTCAACACGCCGGTCGAACATAGCGCCGGTTCGGTCGGTAAAGCCCTGCCTTCCATCGAGATGAAACTCGAACCCGTCCCCGGCCTCGAAAAAGGCGGGCGTTTGATGGTAAAAGGCCCGAACGTCATGCTCGGCTACCTGAAAGCCGACCAGCCCGGCGTCGTCCAGCCGCAGGGCGACTGGTACGACACGGGCGACATCGTGGATATCAGCGACGAGGGCTACATCACCATCCTTGGCCGCGCCAAGCGTTTCGCCAAGATCGCCGGTGAGATGGTATCGCTTACCTCGGTGGAAGACCTCGCAGGCGGCGCCATGCCCGGCGTCATCCACGCCGCCGTAGCCATCCCGTGCCCGCGCAAGGGCGAGCAGGTCGTGCTTTACACCGAAAGCAGGGAACTCACCCGCGAAGCCGTCATGCAGCATGGCCGCGAGAAAAAAGTCCCGGAGCTATTCCTGCCGCGTCAGGTGATCCACATGGAAACCATCCCCAAGCTCGGCACCGGCAAGATCGATTACGTCACGCTTGGCAAGCAATCGGTAACACCGGCGGCGGAGTAAACTGTCGTGTGCTCGGTATTGTAACTATACTATCCGTGCCATAAACATGGCGCACTGGATTGCTTCGCTTGCAATGACGCGGAAATGATGCGGTTTTTTACTGCGCCTGCGCGCGCATCTTCTTCGGCGTCTGGCCGCCTTCAACCGATGGCGAGGCTGCAGCATCAGCTTTCCTCTTCCGTTTACCCTTAGGCTGCTTCTGGTTCCACAGGCTCGCCACCGCCTGGCAGCGCGTCATCATATCGGCCTGTTTGCACACGCCCTGTTCAAAACGGTAGGTTTTCGACGGCATGTTGTCGAGATGGTCGAAAATGCGCTTGCGGGCGCTTTGCGAGATATTATTGACGTATTTATTCTGGAGTACGAAGAAATCCGCGAGCAGCTTGCTGTAGGAAATAATCTGGCCCTTATAGGCGTCGATGGCGATGTCGAGTTGCTCCGGCGTCAGCTCGCTCGATTGCCCGGCTTCCTTGCAATACGACCAATATTGAAACGCACAGTTCTGGAAGGCGAGGCCCTCCATGCCGCGGTTAAATTCCGGCGAGCTGCGTTTCTTCTCGATTTCCGAATTTTCCGTCAGCGCCTTTTTGCGCAGGTATTCCTGTTGCTGTTTGGCGGTCATGGTCGCCAGCAGTTTTTGTTCTTCCGCCTGCTTCGCCTGTTCGTCGGCCACCAGCTTGTCGTGTTCCTCTTTTTTCTGCGCGTCGGCGTTCAGCTCGTTATAGCGTTCCTCCAGCGTACGGTTCAGCTCTTCATACTGTCTGGCGATTTTCTCCGATTGGCTGACGACGTAGGCATCGATAGCGTCAACGATTTTCGGGTTACCGGCGCGGAATGCCACCGTGCGCGCGATATTGCCGTTATCGTCGGTAACGTTGTAATTGATGCCGCGGTCGAGCAGCAGTTCGGCCACAGGCCGGTTGCCGTTTTTTCCGGCGTAGAAAAGCGCCGTCTGTCCTTTGGCATCCACCCCGTTGATATCCGCGCCGTTATCCAGCAGCATTTTTACGACGCTGAGTCCTTCCTCGTCTTTGCGCGCGGCGGCAAGCGACAGCAGGGGCACGCCGTTAGCGTCGGTCTGGTTGGCGGAAGCGCCGCGGCTAAGCAATATTTTTACGTCGTCGGCGCGGCCAAGGTTGGTGCGGTAGACGATTTCGTTCTGCGACGTATTGGCGGCAATCGTGCCCGCCACCGGCATCGCCAGCATCAAACCGGCCAGGACCAGCCCTAAACGCCGCGCCCGCCCCTTGACATCGCTCATAATAACTCCATATGAATTAGTACTTTACAATACTATAGCATAAAGGTGAAGTATGGCCGAGAAAAACCAAGAAATCCTTAAATTCGGGGCGGAAGTCAGCAAAGTCCTCCAGCTGATGATCCACTCCCTTTACACCAACAAGGATATTTTCGTCCGCGAGCTGGTGTCCAATGCCTCGGACGCCTGCGATAAGCTTCGCCACACGGCCATCACCGCCCCGGAGCTTACGAAAGACGACCTGGAATTCAAAATCAACCTATTGATTGATAAAAACAAACGAACAATTACTGTCAGCGATAACGGCATCGGCATGTCGCGCGACGAACTGGTCGCCAATCTCGGCGCCATCGCCAAATCCGGCACGCAGGAATTCATCAACCGCATGGCCGACGGCAAGAAGGGCATGCCGCTCATCGGCCAGTTCGGGGTCGGTTTCTACGCCTCGTTCATGATCGCCGATAAGGTCACCGTCATCTCCCGCAAGGCCGGTGAGAACGACAGCTGGCAATGGGAATCGGACGGGCAGGGGGAGTTTTCCGTCGCCCCCGCCGAAGCATCCGCGCGCGGCACCTCCATCACGCTGCATCTCAAGCCCGGCGAAGACGAATACCTCGACAAATTCCGCCTGCGCCACATCATCCAGACCTATTCCGACCACATTTCCTTCCCGATCTCCATCACCGACGAGGATGGCAAGACCGAGACCGTCAACACCGCTTCGGCGCTGTGGATGCGCAGCAAATCCGACATCACGCCGGAGCAATACAAGGAATTCTACCACCACGTCGCGCATTCGCCCGACGAGCCGTGGCTCACGCTGCACAACAAGGCCGAAGGCAAGCTCGAATACGTCAATTTATTATTTATCCCTTCGCTCAAGCCTTTCGATTTATTCCATCCCGACCGCAAGCGCCGCGTGAAGCTTTACGTAAAGCGCGTATTCATCACCGAGGAAAACGTCGATCTCGTACCGGCATGGCTGCGCTTCCTGCGCGGCATCGTCGATTCCGAGGATTTACCGCTGAACATCAGCCGCGAAACCCTCCAGCACAACCCCATGCTCGCCAAAATCCGCGATTCGCTGATGAAGCGCGTGCTTTCCGAGCTGAAGAAAAAAGCCGGGGAAGACGAGGCGGGCTATGCCGGTTTCTGGGCCAATTTCGGTGCGGTGATCAAGGAAGGGCTATGCGAAGACGCCACCCCGCGCG
>CAZBUX010000036.1:0-11027 GCA_964495185.1 uncultured Rickettsiales bacterium
GTCAAGCTGGGGCTGGAGAGCATCGCCCATCGTAAACCCACGCGCGTGCTGATCCACGACATCGCCCGCCCCAACGTTAGCCACGCCATGATCGACCGGGTGCTGGCAGGGCTGGAAAACCACCGGGCGGTGGTGCCGGGCCTGCCGGTTTACGATACGGTGAAGCGCATGGCGGACGGCAAGGTGTCGGAAACGGTGAACCGCGATAACCTTTATACCGTTCAGACGCCGCAGGGATTCGATTTCGTCACCCTGCTCGCCGCGCATTTGAAGCATGAGGGTGACGCGGCTACCGACGACGCAACGCTGCTGGAAAAAATGGGCATCGGCGTGCATGTCGTCGAGGGCGACGCCGATAACATCAAGATTACCACGCCTAAAGATATGGAGCGCATGATGACACTGCTTTCGCTGGATATGGAGACGCGCGTGGGCATGGGCTACGACGTTCATACCCTACAGCGCCACGACGAGGATACGGCGACGGCCAAGCAATACATCAAGCTCGGCGGTATCCGCATTCCGTTCACCCATAAGCTCGTGGGGAATTCCGATGCCGATGTGGGGCTGCACGCGCTGGTGGACGCCATACTCGGCGCTATTTCAGCGGGCGATATCGGGATGCATTTCCGTCCCGACGACCGTCAATGGCAGGGCGCGGATTCATCGCGGTTCCTGCTCCATGCGTATGAGATATTGAAGAGCCGCGGCGGCGAGATCGTGCATCTCGACCTTACGTTTATCTGCGAACGCCCGAAAATCGGCGAGCACCGCGCGGCGATGATCGAGCATATCGCTCAGCTCCTGAAAATTTCCGAAGACCGTGTGAGCATCAAGGGCACGACGACTGAGAAACTGGGCTTCGAAGGGCGCGGCGAAGGCGTAGCCGCTCAGGCGGTGGCGACGGTAAAGATACCGAGGAAATAGTATGAAAAAACCTCTCTGGTGGTGGATTGCGACGTGGTTCGGTTCGGGGTTGTCGCCGATTGTGAGCGGCACGGTGGGGTCGGCGGCGGCGTTGCCGTTTGCTTATGCGATTCATGTGATGTTCGGCGGAGTGGGCTTACTTATTGCCTCGCTTGTCATATTCGCGGTGGGGTGCTGGGCATCGCAGCAATTTATCGATAAATCCGGCAAGGGCAACGACCCCGGCGAGATTGTGGCCGATGAAGTGGCGGGGATGTGGCTGGTAATGTGGGGCGCGCTGGCAAGCTGGCCGTCCGCTATAGCGTTGCCCGATTGGCTTGCTTATACGGTAGGTTTTATACTTTTTCGTGTTTTCGATATTATAAAGCCGTGGCCCGTATCGTGGGCCGACCGCAAGGTCAAGGGCGGTCTGGGAGTGATGCTCGATGACATTCTTGCTGCTGTATATGCGATTATTGTGATTGTTGCCTACCGCCTGATCTGTTTCCATTTTGATGCCTGATATGGAGATGAAACAACAAGCCGCCGAACTGCTCGATGTGTGCAAATCCAAAGGCGTAAAGATCGTCACCGCCGAATCCTGCACGGGCGGTATGATCGCGGCGCTACTTACCGATGTCCCCGGCTCCTCGGCGGTGTTCGAGCGCGGCTTCGTCACCTATTCCAACGAATCGAAAACGCAGATGCTCGGGGTTGATGCCAATCTGATCGCCGCACATGGCGCGGTAAGCGAACAGGTGGCAGGCGCGATGGCGGCAGGAGCGATTAGCCACTCAAAAGCCCGGCTTGCCGTCGCCGTCACCGGCATCGCCGGACCGGACGGAGGCACGGCGGAAAAGCCGGTGGGGCTGGTTTTTATCGCCACGGCGCTGGGGGATGCAGTTAATGTGCGGAAGTTTTTATTCAAAGGTGACCGCGCCGCTGTGCGTGAGCAATCCGTTACGGAAGCGCTCCTGATGCTGAAAGAAGCGCTTAGCTCTTACGGTTCTTTAGCCTGAGTTCCTTGGCCTTACCGGCCTTGCTCACCTGTTTGCCGCGCGCGATGGCCAGTGCGTCGCCGTCTACGTCTTCCGTGATGACGCTGCCTGCGCCGATGATCGCGCCTGCGCCCACTGTGACCGGGGCTACCAGTGAAGTGTTGGAACCGATGAAGGCATGATCGCCGATGACGGTTTTGTGCTTGTTGATGCCGTCATAATTACAGGTGATGGTGCCCGCGCCGATATTGGCCCCCTCGCCTACCTCGGCATCGCCGATATAGCTTAAATGGTTAGCTTTGGCGCCGCGTGCGAGGGTAGATTTTTTGACCTCGACGAAGTTGCCAACATGGGCTTCCTCTCCGATCACCGCACCCGGACGCAGCCGTGCGAACGGGCCGACGGTGGCGCCCGCCTTCACCCGCGCGCCTTCAAGGTGGGAAAACGAGCGGATTTCTGCGCCATCCTCCACCACGACTTCGGGCAGGAACACGACGTTGGGCTGGATGATGACGTCTTTGCCGAGCTTGGTGTCGGAGCTGAAATAGACGGTTTCGGGATCGACGAGCGTGGCGCCTTTCGCCATGGCATTGCGGCGCAGGCGCTTTTGCACTACTTCTTCCGCCTCGGCGAGTTGCTCGCGCGAATTGATGCCCAGCAATTCACCGGCGTCGGCTGTGACGACGCGGCAATGCAGATTGGCCTGATTGGCTTCGGCGACGATGTCGGTGAGGTAATATTCCCCGGCGGCGTTATTGGGCTCGATGCGTGACAGTAGCGGGAAAAGCTGCCTGCCATGCACGGCCATGACGCCGGAATTGCCCAGCGTAACGCGCTTCTGTTCGGGCGTGGCGTCCCGGCATTCGACGATTTCTTCCAGCCTGCCGCCCGCATCGGTGATGAGGCGGCCATAGCCGGTTGGGTCGTCGAGATGCATGCCGAGCACGACGACATCGGCCGAGGTCGAAGCGTCGAGCATGCGCAGCAGGGTTTCGGAGCTGATAAGCGGGGTATCGCCGTAGAGGATGAGGATGGTGCCTGCGTAGCCGTTGCCCAGTTCCTTTTCAGCGCATCGCACGGCGTGACCGGTGCCGAACTGCTTGTCCTGTATGGCGAAAGTGGAGTTTGCGTAGAAGCTCGATGCGGCCTTGCGGACATCTTCCATGTCGGGCGCGATGACCAGCACGGCTTTCTCGGGGTGAAGCGGGGCGACCGCGTCGAGCACGTGCGCGATGAGAGGTTGCCCGGCGAGCTTGTGCATGACCTTGGGAAGGTGCGAAACCATGCGCGTTCCCTTGCCTGCGGCCAGTATGATGCTGGAGAATTTATGCTTGTGATTGATGATCATGGGGCTACAATCTAACGGCTGCGGGATTGAAAATAAAGTTAAAACGTGGGGATGATGATGGACGGCGTTACAAATGTGGTGCTTGTGGTGCTGGGCGCCGCTTTCGGGTTCGCGCTGGGGTGGATGCGTTCCAGGCAATTGCTGGCAGGGGCAGTTCCCCGCCGCGATTATGACGCTGCTATGCAGGAAATTACCGCACTGTCTACGAAACTCGAGGCCGCCGCACAGGCTCAGAGTGAGCGCACCGCCTTCCATGAGCGTGCGCTCAACGCCGAGGCAGAGAATAAATCACTTAAAGCCCAGATGAAAGAGCAGCAGGAGCAGCTGCGCGAGCAGTTCAGCAATACCGCCACGAAGATTCTGGAAGGTGTGAGCGCTAAATTTTCTACCCAGTCGGAAAAACAGATCGGGGATTTACTGACGCCCTTCCGTGAACGGCTGGGGGAATTCCAGAAAACGGTGGTGGAATCCTTTAGCACGCAAGGGAAGGAGCAGCATACACTTAAGGCTGAAATCCAGAAAATCGTGTTGCAGACGGACGGCCTTACGAAAGCATTGCGCGGCGATGTTAAGGCGCAGGGTAACTGGGGCGAGGTGATGCTGGAGCGTATCCTTGAAGAGTCGGGACTCCGCCGTGATATCGATTATACTACGCAGGGCTCTGAGATGGGGCTTACCGGCGCGGCGGGCAACCGTTTGCAGCCGGACGTCATCATCAACCTGCCGGACAACAAGCATATCATCGTCGATTCGAAAGTGTCGCTGACGGCCTATGAGCGCCATTGCTCGGAAACCGACGAGCTGGCGCGCGCGCTTCATCTCAAGGAATACCTGAAATCGGTGAAGGCGCATATCAACGGGCTGGAGCAGAAGCGGTATCAGGATATAGAGAAGCTGGGCACGCCTGATTTCGTGCTGATGTTTATGCCGGTGGAAGGTGCCTATTCGCTGGCGGTGCAACAGGATCAGGAATTGCACAGCTATGCGTGGGGCAAGAAGATCGTTATCGTATGTCCGGCGACGCTGTTTGCCACGCTGCGTACCATCTCCTCGTTGTGGCGCATTGAGCTGCAGAACAAGCACGCGCAGGAAATCGCCCGGCAGGGCGGCGCTCTTTACGATAAATTTATCGGTTTCATGGACGACATGCAGGCCATCGGCAGACAGGCTACGAAATTGCAGGACACCTACGATCAGGCCATGAACAAACTCAAGGACGGTCGAGGTAACCTGATAGGCGGTATGGAAAAAATCCGCCAGCTCGGCGCAAAAACCTCCAAATCCCTACCCCGTGAATTGCTTGGGGAGGAAGATGTCGGAGAAGAAGCGGAAGTAAAAGAATTGCGCCCAGCTTAGCCCACCCGTTTTTTTTCTTCTGCCATCAGCCCACGCAGTTTTTCCAGCGTTGAGGCATGGTCAGGATTTTCGGCAAGATTTTTTAGCTCGAGGGGATCTTTCTTTAAGTTGAACAAGACTTCGTTAGCATCTTTGCCTTTTATGTAGCGGGTGTATTTCCATTTGCGGTAGCGGTAGCCCTCGCAATAACCCGGCATTTCATAATAGAAATTGTTTCGCCAGCGGGGGGATTTTTCCGCCAGCATGAGCTTGAACAGGTTGCTCCCGCTCGATGAGCGCGGCGCGGCTACGCCTGCGGCCGCCAGCGCCGTGGCGGCGATATCTATGTTCAAACTGATTTGCCCGATTTTTCTTGCGGCGGCTTTGTAGAAATTCTGCGGCAGGCGGATAAGCAGCGGAGTGCGTATCGACGCTTCGTACATGCAGGATTTTCCTATCATCCCGTGATCGCCAAACAGATAACCGTTGTCGGAGGTGAAGATACAAAGCGTATCGTCCCACAGGGTCTTTTCTTTCAGTTTCGCCACGACCTGCCGGATGGAATCGTCGATACCGCTGACCATGCCGTAATAATTGCGGCGTATCTTCTGGTAATTGTCATTGTCGGCGAATACCTGCTCGTAGGCACGGCGTGGGCTGCCAGTTTGTAACAGGGGCGGCAGGGCGGCGATGGCTTCGGGCGTGTCGGTCGCCTCGCGGGGGAATTGCACGCCGTCGAACTGCGCTTCGAAAGCATTGGGGATGTTATAGGGATCGTGCGGCGCTTTGTAGGATACGATCAGCAGGGACGGTTTTCCTGCGGGCGCGTTGTCGAAAAACGCCTGCGCGCGCTGTGTGAGGTAATCGGTGAGGTAAACTTCACGCTCGCCGTCTTTGACCATATGCGTATTGATGGCGCCGATATCGTACCACTCGTCGAAACGGGTTTCGATACCGGGTGCGCCGAAGCCCCATTTGCCGAGGAAACCGGTGTGGTAGCCGTTCTCGCGCAGGAGCAGCGGGAACATGGTGTAGTGGTAGTACTCATGGATATTGCGGTTGATATAAGCGCCGTGGCGGCGGTAATACGCGCCAGTCATGATGCTTGCGCGGCTGGTTGGGCAGGTAGAGGTGGTGACGTAATGGTTGTTAAAGATGAAGGATTCGGTCGCCAGCGAATCGAGGAACGGTGTTCTCGCCAAAGCATCGCCCTGATAGCCGAGCGCGTTGTAACGCAAATCGTCGGCAATGAAGAGCGCGATGTTCGGGCGCTTGCCGCCCTTGCCCCAGCGGTCGCGCCGTGCGATGGCGCTGATACCTAGCCCCGCTGCCGCCAGTGCTGCCCCTGCCCCCGCGATGAATGTGCGGCGACTGAACTTCATGGCTTGCGGAATTCCAGACCGAGCAGGCTGTAGGACTCCCGGTCTTCTTTCCAGCCGGGCTTGACCTTGACGAAAAGTGACAGATGCACGGTCTTTTCGGTCATGGCCTCCAGATCCTTGCGCGCGGCGATGCCGATGCGCTTGATGTTCTCCCCGCCCGCGCCGATGACTATTTTTTTCTGGCCTTCCTTCTGCACGAGGATGCACTGGGAGATACGAATGGCGGTTTTATTCTCATCCCATTTTTCGGTTTCCACGAAGATGGAATAAGGCAATTCCTCCGATAGCTTGAGAAAAAGCTTCTCGCGCGTGATTTCTGCAGCAAGCAGGCGCATGGGGATATCGGTCAGGTGGTCGTCGGGGTAAAGCCACTCGCTTTCGGGCATATGTTTCGCAAGCTGCGTTTTTAACTGCAAGATGCCGTCGCCTTTGAGCGCGGATATCATGAAGATGCGGCCGATGGCGTCGTTATTGCCGAGTTTCTCGCCGATCTCTCTGGCAAGAAGCAGGAGGCGCTCGTTTTGCACTTTGTCGGTTTTATTGATGGCGATGCAGAGATTTTTGGGCTGGATTTTCTTGAGCCGTTCGAGGATACGCAGCGAGCCTTCGTCGAGTCCTTCTTTCGCGTCGATGAGGAACAGCACGGCGTCTGCATCGGAAAGCCCGTTCCACGCCGCCTGCACCATCGCCTTCTCGAATTGCCTGCCCGCTTCGAAAATACCGGGCGTGTCCACGAGTATGAGCTGCGTGTTTTCATGGATGCACACGCCACGTACGTTAAAGCGCGTGGTCTGCACCTTGGGCGTGACGATAGAGATTTTACTCCCCGTGACCTGGTTCACCAGCGTCGATTTCCCGGCATTCGGTTCGCCGATGACGGCGATTATCCCGCAGCGTTTTTTCATCTTCCTAAATCATACCTTTCAATCCATTCGAAGCTCTTCAGGGTTATGCGCCTGCCAGCGCTTTAAGCAACGTATCCGCCGCCATCTGCTCGGCCACGCGCTTGGATGCGGCTTCGGCGCGGGCGGGCTCGAAGCCCTGCACGGCGACTTCCATGACGAATAGGGGCGCATGGGCTGGGCCGGTGGACTGGATAAGCGTGTAGACCGGTACCGGCAGCCCCCTCGCCTGCGCCCATTCCTGAAGCGAAGTCTTGGCGTCTTTAGGAGGGGCGATGGTTTGCTCGGCGAGCGTGCGCCAGTGCGTGAGGATGAAGGGTTCGGCGGCAGCCAGCCCCCCGTCGAGATACATGGCCCCGATCAGGGCTTCCAGCGCGTCCTCAAGGTTGGAGGCGTTCTCGCGCCCTCCCCCTTTTGCTTCACTGGCGGCGATGGCGAGGTCGGCGCCAAGGCCGAGATTGCGTGCGACCTGCGACAGGGTTTCGCCGCGCACCAGCGCCGCGTGGCGGCGGGCGAGTTCGCCTTCGGGCTCAGTGGGAAAAAGATCGTAGAGCATGCGGGCGATGACCATGCCGAGTACTGCGTCGCCGAGGAACTCCAGCCGCTGGTTGTTGCCGTTTTTATTGACGCTGGGATGGGTGAGCGCGAGTTCGAGCAGCCGCGGGTCGCTAAACTGGTAGCCGGTTTTCTCCACCGCGCCCGGCATTATTCGATCTTATCGAAGAACCTGCCGAAACGCAGGCTGGAAAACCATGTGAGCGGATTCAGCGTGAGCGTGGCGGTGTCGATCGAGAAGAAAATGATCTCGGCGCGGCCCACGAGGTTCTCTTCCGGCACGAACCCCACGACGCCGCCCTCGACCCGGCTGTCGGCGGAGTTGTCGCGGTTATCGCCCATCATGAAGTAATGACCCTGCGGCACGGTGAATACCGGCGTGTCGTCAGATGCGGTGTAGCGCTCGTTGAGAACGCGGATGACTTTGCCTTCGGGCAGGGTCTCGGTGAACCTGGGGATGGATTTGACCTGATACGGATCCTCGTTGTCGAGGAAAGTGCCGTCGGGTTCGTCTTTCAGCGCTACGCCGTTGATATACACCGTGCTCGCCTTCACCTGAATGCGGTCGCCCGGAAGTCCTATGAGCCGTTTGATATAATCCTGATTGACGGCGCCGGGCGGGCGGAACACTACTACATCGCCGCGCTTGGGAGCTTCTCCCATCACCCGGCCTTTGAACAGCGGCAGGCCGAGCGGGAATGAGTAGCGGCTGTAGCCGTAGGAATACTTTGAGACGAATAAATAATCGCCGACCAGCAGCGTGTCTTTCATCGAGCCGGAAGGGATATTGAACGGGTCGAAAAGGAAGCTGCGCATGAGCAGCGCTGCAAGGCAGCAATACAGGATAAGGCGCAGGTCTTTCCATGTGCGGCACTGCCATAGGACGATGAAGACAAGAAGCCCCGCGATCCGCGACCGGACCGCGACCATAACGAGGATGGCGGGAAACGCCGATATCATGATCCGGTTTATTGTATCATTCCACGGGTGATGTTCTTTTTGTTCAATGGGTTGATCTGTCACGCGCGGCGCCTTGCGATAAGGGTTGAAGCTCTGGATTTGTAACGAAATTATGCCCTACATGCAATCCTTAATCCCGGGGGTGATTTTAAAGCTTTTTTAGCAGGTCACGGCATATAATAGGACGTTATACCCTAAGCGTAAGGCGTCGACCCGAAAAGATGAAGGATAGTCTTAAAATACAGGAGTTTGGAAGTCTCCTGAGCCGCTATCAGCCGATGACGCTCTCCGAGCGCGCGAGCGCGATGCTGTTCGACGGGAAATCCGCACTCGAAACCGCCGAGGAAATCGTGCGCCAGGTTGCCGGGCATCCGGGGGTGCGGACGGTGTTCGAACGCCTCCGAAAAAACGCCATGCTCACGGGGAAGATGCGTCCCTCGGAAGCGAAAAACGCGCTGCTGGATAACGGAAGCGATTTCCCCGCCGTTACGCTGCAAAAGCTCGCCGCGTGGGGCAAAACCGCCGAACGCCTGAGCAAGGGCGAAGGCGTGGTTATGGGTAAGAACGGCGAATATATCCCCGGCAATGAGCCGGTAGCCGCTGCAATCACCAGCATGTGCGCGGTGGGCGGTTACCTGTCGATGATCCAGCTTGCCTTCGAGGAGCTGATCAAGCTGGAGCCTGAAAAAAAGGCGCATTACCATTCCTGTATCGTCAAAGTCCGCCGCTGCGCCACCCTGCTTGCCGATTGCGAGCATGCCTCAATGGTCGGGCAAGCGGTGCATTAGGCCGCTTTCCTACGCAATAAATGCGTATATTTGTTGACAAACCCCCGAATATCTGGATTTTCATGATGCTCTTTTGTACAATCAAAAGACATAAACCCCGATATAAGGTTTATTGAAGCTATACGGCTGTAAAGCCTATGGTTTTTTAATGCGGAGCGGTGGCCGAGTGGCCGAAGGCGGCGGTTTGCTAAACCGTTATACGAGTAACATCGTATCGGAGGTTCGAATCCTCTCCGCTCCGCCATAAAAAAGGCCGCCTTTGGGCGGCTTTTTTTATGGCGGAGCGGAGATGAATATCAGAGTCGCGCCGGTAGACCAACGGTGGTTCGACGGCTGCGCGCCTGCGCAGACGTGGCATAGCGCAGCGAAGCCAATCCTCTCCGCGCCGGTTCAACAGAGATGATTTTTGTTTTTAGGGGGGGATGATTTTATTCCAGCCACAAAAAAAGCCCCCAACCGGGGGCTTTTTTCTTACTTACCCTTAAAACCTCACGAAGCCTTTTTCATGAATTGCTTCTGGCCTTCTTCCATTTCCTCGGGCGTGACTTCGCGCACGTGGGTGGCGAGTGTCCACTGGATGCCGAACGGGTCTTTGAGCGAGCCGGTGCGGTCGCCCCAGAACATGTCCTGTACCGGGTAGGTTTCGGTCAGGCCCGCTTTTCTGGCCTGATTGAAAGAGGCATCGACATCGTCGATATAGAGATAAAAGGTGGATACCGACGGCGTGGCGCAGCCCATAGCCGGGTTGACGTCGGCGAGGAACAGCATTGAATTTCCGACCTGCAGACAGGCGTGGATGATCTTGCCCGAGCCGTCGGGCGCTTCCATGCGGTAAATTTCCGTGGCACCGAACGCGCGTTCGTAAAGCTCGATGGCTTTATCTGCACCGTTTACGGTGAGTGTGGGGGTGATGGTGTGGAATCCTTCGGGAATCTTGCGGGTCATGATGGCCTCCTCCTGTAGTCGTGTGCAGGCCGATTATCGCTTAAAGCTGCGTTTTTTAGCAAGACGTGACAGGTGTTTTTTTATAAGGCCCGAATAAATCCGCAATTTATTTCCCATTAAACTTCTTAATAACAGCCGCCTGTGGACGTTCGGTAGCATCGCTGCGATAAATGCCAAAACTACCCATATCCAATGGGAAGGCGTAGTCGTCGAGCGCGAACCAGTAGACACGCGTGACATTCGGTACGACGGCCTGTACGCCGGTGCCATAGGGCTGAGTAGTCAGTTTCCTGCCGACGAAATCGAGCACTTGCGCTGCGATCTCGGCTTCCTGCGTTTCGCTGATCGTGTATTTGTTCTGCGAACCGGCCATGAAACCCATCTCGGTGATCCAGATCGGCTTGGGCGAGCCCTTCAGCTGCATCAATAGCTGTACGTTATACACCTTGCTTAAATAACCGTGGTCATCAAGGTTGCCGATAAACCCGATCTGCGCAAGGGCAGGCACGTCGGCGTCCACTTCCTCGACACCGCGAATACCGCCTTCGGGATTAAAGAAATACGGATGTACCGCCATGATGTCGAAAAGCTGGCCGTAATTGGGTACCAGGTCCCACATCATCCACAGGAAGGTGGCGTCTGCCGTAGAAAGCCCCGCATGTACAATTTTAATCTTGGTGCGGCGCTTGCCGAGTTCTGCGCTGACGGTTTTCATGAATTTGGAGAAAGCGACGGCATTGGCTGCCGGCCCCCAGAATTGCGGGGTATTCGGCTCGTTCCACACCTGCCAGTTTTTGATGGGGTTGAAAGCGACGGGCGCTTTACCGCCCGGCCCGTAACGGTCGATGGAAGCGGCGAGGAACTTGCCGTAGGCTGAGAACGCATCCTCGCGCGGCGCCATCTCGTAT
>CAZBUX010000037.1:0-6018 GCA_964495185.1 uncultured Rickettsiales bacterium
GCCATGGTGAACGTCTTGCCCGAGCCGGTGACGCCGAGCAGCACCTGGTCGCGCTCCTTACCCTTCAGCCCCGCCACAAGCGCAGCGATAGCCTGCGGCTGGTCGCCGGCCGGGGTAAAATCGGAAACGAGGGTAAAGGTCATGGAAGTGGGGGTATAGGGTTTTAGGTGATAGGGTTATAGGTAGTTATAAAATCGTAAAGCGCAACCCCACCCCACTATAACCTTATTACCTATTTCTTCTTCTCTTTTGAAGCCGTGTGCTGTTCGCCGAAGATACCGCCCTGCTCCGATACTTTGACGATCGGTGGGCCGAGGATGATGATGACGAAAGACGGAAGGATGCAGAAAATCAGCGGGATGGTGATCAGCACCGGGATGCGCGCCGCCCTGTTTTCGGCGTCAAGCAGGCGGGTGACGCGCTGGTCATCGGAAAGCACGCGCAGCGTGTCGAGCAGGCTGGTGCCGAAGCGCTCGGTCTGGATCAGCGAGGAAACCAGCGACTTGAAGGGCACGATATCGGCGCGGTCGGCGAGGTTCTGCAACGCCTGCACACGGTCTGAAAGCATGGTGAGTTCGGTGCGGGTACGCTCCAGCTCATACGATATTTCCGGGTGGGTATCGCGCATTTCCGAGCTGACGCGGGCGATGGCGGCGTCGAGACCAAGACCGGATTCGATGCAGACCAGCAGCAGATCGAGCGTTTCCGGGAACGACGCGAGCAATTCCGACTGGCGGCGCTGCTTGCGGTTGGTGACAAAGAGCGTCGCGCCGAACAGGCCGATGATCAGGAGGATCGCTGCGGAAATCAGGTGCAGCATGGTTGAAAGCGTGGGCAGGTTCGTCGAAACGATCAGCTTGAGGAATACGCAAAGCCCCAGCACGAAAATAACCGGCTGCACGATACGGCGGAAGAATACGAAATAGACCGGCGCGTTTTTCGAATGGATGCCCGCCTGTTGCAGCAGCAGCGTCAGGTCTTTCTGCGCCTTGGGATCGGCACCGATTATGGAAAGGATACCCTGGCAGAACAGCGCCAGCGCGTTCGGGCTATGCTGTTCCTCACCCATGAACGCCATGTCGCCGGTAGTCTGCAGGCGTTCGCGCATGCGGTCGCGGCGGAACATGTGCACGACGGCCATGTAGGCGGTGAAGATGCCTACCGCGATCAGGATATAAAGAACATAATCACCCATCGCCTATACCTTTAATTTTACCAGTTTCATGACGATACCAACGCCAAGCAGCACGATCCCCACCGCGATGGCGAACAGGAAACGCCCGTAAGCCGTAGTGAAGAACGGGTCGAGATAGCCCGGCGACGTGTAATTAATGGCGAAAAAGACGAGCACCGGCAGCGAGCCGAGCACCCAGGTGGTAGCGCGTCCTTCCGAAGTCATGGCGCGCACTTTGAGGCGCAGGTGCTTGCGTTTGCGGATGATGGCCGAGAGGTTGGAAAGCACTTCCGCGAGATTGCCGCCGACTTCCTGCTGCACGGTAAGCACCACCACGAAGAAGCGGATATCCGGCTCGTCGATGCGGTAGGAAAGGCGCTGCAACGCGTCGATCATGGTGCTGCCGTAAGCGGTTTCGTCAGCCACCTGCTTGAATTCAGTTGAAACCGGCGGCTGCATGTTTTCGGCGACCATGCGCACGGCGGCGTTGAGCGGGTAACCGGAGCGCACGGAGCGCACGATCATGTCGAGCGCGTCGGGGAAGGCCTGGAGGAACGCATCGTTGCGTTTCCGGACGCGCCAGCCGATGCACATCCATGCGAACAGGTAGGTGAATCCGACCGCCAGCAGGACGCCGACGAACCCCCAGCCTTTCAGTATGTAAACGAACAGCAGGAACGCGATCAGGCAGACGAGGAAAAATTTATCGATGCTGTCGCCCATGCCGGCTTTTACGAGCTTGGGATACACCGCTTTGGCGCCCGGCAGCGTAATGAACACGCGTGCAAGCAGGCTCGAGTGCTGGATCTGGTCGCGCATGACCGAGGCCTGATCGGGCATGCCCATGCCGGAAGCTTCTTCTTCAAGGCGCTGGAGCATGTTGCGCGTATACGGCGTCATCTGCGACAGCACGCTTTTAGGAATAAGCGCCACCACGACGATATAGGCCGCGATTCCCACCAGCACTGCTAAAACGATCGGTTCCATGTGTTACCCTACCCTGTCGCCTCTAAGCATGCCAGCATCTCTTCTTCCTTGCCGAAATAGGCGGCGCGGACGAGAAACTGCGGCTTGATGCCCGTGCAATAAAACTGCCCCGTGAGCACACCGTGTTCGTCCATGGGGCCGGGACGAAACCCGAATAAGGTCTGTGTTAGTATATTTTCGCCTTCCAGGCCAATGATTTCATCGATTTGTATGACCCGGCGCTTGCCGTCGCGCTGGCGGGCGACCTGCACGATAAGCTGGACGGCGCTGGCAATCTGGTTGCGCAAAGACGCCACGGAAAGCGTGACGCTGGACATGCCCACGAGGTTTTCAACGCGGGAAAGCGCGTCCTTGGGGCTGTTGGCGTGGATAGTGCCCATCGAGCCGTCATGGCCGGTGTTCATGGCCGAGAGCATGTCGATGACCTCGTCGCCGCGGATTTCGCCGAGAATGATGCGGTCTGGGCGCATGCGCAGGGCGTTTTTGACCAGCTGGCGCTGGGTGATCTCACCGACGCCTTCCATGTTGGACGGACGGCTTTCCATGCGCAGCACGTGCGGCTGCTGGAGCTGGAGCTCGGCTGAATCCTCGATGGTGACGATGCGCTCGCGGTCGTCGATACCGCCGGAAAGCGCGTTAAGCAGCGTGGTCTTGCCCGAGCCGGTGCCGCCGGAAACGATGATATTGAGGCGGATGGCGCCGCAGATATGCAGGAATTTATACATCGCCTCGCTCATGGAACCGATGTCGACATAGTCCTTGAGCTGGAATTTCTGCTTCTTGAATTTACGGATGGAAACAAGGCAGCCGTCAAGCGCCAGCGGCGGGATGATGGCGTTGAAGCGCGAGCCGTCGGGCATGCGGGCGTCGACCATGGGGCTCGATTCGTCGACGCGGCGGCCAACGATGGAAACGATTTTCTGGATAACGTTGAGCAGATGCTTCTCACTGCCGAACGTAATGTCGGTAAGCAGGATTTTGCCGTCCTTCTCGATGAACACCTGGCGATGGCTGTTGATCATGATGTCGGCGATGTCGGGGTCGGCCATCAGCACCTCAATAGGGCCGAAGCCGAGCAGGTCGTCCACCGCCTGATCCTTGAGGAGTTCGATCTGGGCGGCGTTCAGAGGCTGGTGTATTTCACTGACGATGATCTGGGTGGCGGCTTCGCGGATGCGCAGGCGGCGGATATCGGCGGGAAGCGTGTCGAGCGTGGTAAAATTGACCTTCTCGACGATCAGCTCCGATAAATGCAGCTTAGCCGCTTTATATTCGGCGGTTTCGAGCTTGCCGTCAGTGAAGCGTATATCGACACGGTCGCCGGCGGCGCGGTTTTCATCGCGGGCGGGCCTGCGCAGGAACACCTGCGTGGTGGTCAGCTCGGCGCCGGGGGTTTTTTCGATGCGGGCGGCCTGTTTGGGTACTGGGACGGGCAGGTTATCGGAGGTTTTCTTACCGAACATGCGCCCTCCCCTAGCCTTCCGTTTTCTTGTTGAACATGGTAAGCAGCTTGCGTTTGTCACCGCCGCTGAACGGACGCGCGGCTTCGACGGAGGTGCCCGCCTGGAAACGCACGCCGAGATCGCGGGCGAGCTGGCGGATCTGCTGCGGCAGCAGGCCGCCCGCCGCTGATTCCATGATGGTCTGGGCATGATTTTCAGCCTGGGTAACGGTTTTTACGTCGTTATTGATAAAGCCGTTGATGGGGTGGCGGCAGATGCGCTCGAAATCCTTGACCGTGACGCCTTCCTTGAATTTAGCGCCGGAGCGGTTGACCACCAGCGACACGTCGCCCTGCGCGATGCCGACCGACTGCCACGCCGAAAGCAGGCGGGTGGCATGGGTGAGCGAGCGCAGCCAGAGCTGCGCAACCATCACCACATGGTCCGAATAGGAGAGCATGGCGGCGTTCCAGTCGGTCCACACGTGCGGCACGTCGACGACGATGAAACGGAACTGGGTGCGCAGCACGCTGATCAGCTCGCGGATGATTTCCGGGCGGATTTTCGGCTGCAGGCGCAGCTCGTTGGGCGCAGCGATGATGCTCAGCTTGTCTTTGTATTTCACCAGCATCTTGTTGATCAGCACGTTGTCGAGCCCGCGTTCGGGATAGTCGAATAATTCGCGGATGCCAAACGGTGCGGCAAGGTCGAGGCTCTTACTGATCAGCCCGAACTGGTAGTCCATGTCGATCAGCACGACAGGCTGGTTGTATTCTTCCGCCAGCGCGTAGGCGGTGTTGAGCGCGAGCGTGGTGGCGCCGTCGGCGGACGCCGCGCTCATGAAGGAAATCACCGTGCAAGCCCCCGAAGACGCCGTCTGCGCGGTATAATGCGTGGCGCTTTGCAGGAGCACGGCGCGCACGGCGCTCGCCGAAACCGGGTGCGGCAGATATTCCAGTACGCCGCGCGCCTTGAGCTCGCGGTAAAAATTGATGTCGTTGATGGTGCCGAGCGCGACTACGCGTACGGTCGGTTCGCAGTGCTGCGCAAAATGGTCGAGTTCGGCGAGGATCTCTTCGCCGTGGCCGTCGATGTCGAGGATGATGTAATCCGGAGGGCTAGGGCGCTGCGCTAAGGCTTCGGCGGCGGCGGCGAATCCGCCTTCCACCGTATGCGCGTCGGGATAGCCCAGCGATGTGGCTAGTTCGGATAAGGCGCGCACGCCGTCCTGACCAAAGCAAACGATCAGTAGCGGGCTGGTCAGGCTCATGAGGTCACTGCCGGGATTACTTAAAGCTGCCGGTGGCCGCTCCCGAGCCCGCAGCCGAACGCAACGTCCACCCGGTCGCGCCTTGCGACACCTGGGTCGGTTTCAGGTAACTGCGGTAGGTCTGCACGGCTTTGTCCCCGTCCTGGAAATCAAGGAGGTTGGGACTGGCGAACTGGCGCTTGTCGCTCACCTGCTGCACCATGTTGGCGGTGATCGAGCAACCGAGGGTCGGGTAGTTCAGGTTATAGGGATTGATCGAGTTGTCGATGTAGCGGTTTTCGCAATCGCGCGCGACGACGCGTTCATAGATCATGGCAACGTCACTGCCGCCGCCGGTCATCTGCACGGGAATGCCATGCTGGTCGAAGATGTTGCGGGCCTGAGTGCACAGCTTTTCGTTGCGCGGGCAGTTCAGCTCGACACGCGACGGCGGGTCTTCCGACACGGCTTCCGCGATGCGCGAGAGCGACGCCTGCGAGTTCAGGTTCATGCTGACGATTTCCGAGGAAAGGTCGAGCAGGTTTTCCGGGTCGCCCCGGTTGAAATAGGCCTGTTTGGGGATTTCGCTGCAGGCGCTGAGTGCGAGCAGGGAACCGGCGATGATAAGCGAGTAGCGTGTCTTCATATTAATCTACCATGAATCCGATGGGGCCTTCTAAACCAGGCGATTGCGAGATGGTGCGGGCGTTACCCGAAAGACTGCCGAGCGCGCCGTAGAAGAACATTTCCATCTGGCTTGCGGGACGGAAGTCGTCGGTAGGCATTTTTACGTCCGAGCTTTTCATCGGGTCGACGATATAGGGCGTGACCGCAATAACCATTTCGGTTTCGTTGCGCCTGAACTCGGTGCTGCGGAAGAGCGCGCCGAGCACCGGCAGCTCTTTCACGCCGGGAAGCTGGTCGATATTGGCGGTGGTCTGGTCCTTGATGAGGCCAGCGATCATGAAGCTCTCGCCCGGCGCCAGTTCCACGGTGGTTTTAGCGCGGCGGGTGTTGATGCTCGGAATCGAGAATCCGCTGATGATGACGGCGTTGTCGGAGGAAATTTCCGAGACTTCCGGCTGCACCGACATGCGGATGCGGTTTTCGGAAAGCACGAACGGGGTGAACTTCACCGCCACACCGAACGGCTTGTATTCGATAGA
>CAZBUX010000037.1:6028-10902 GCA_964495185.1 uncultured Rickettsiales bacterium
GGTGCCGCCGCCGTTCTGCACGGACGGCACGGGGATTTCACCACCCGCGAGGAATTCGGCGGCTTCGCCGGATACGGCCACGAGGTTGGGTTCGGCAAGCAGTTTGAACAGGCCGTCGCGCTCAAGGGCGCGCAGGGCGGCGCCGATGGTGCGGCCGTCGACGCGAACGCGCGAGAAGATGGCGCCCTGCGTATTGTTCGGCATGTTGATAGTGTCGGTCGCGTAATTGAATCCGCCTGCGCCGGTGGCGGTTTGGGAGCCGTCGAGCGGCGCGAGCAATGCCGCAAGGCCGGCGCCGCTGCCGAAGGAAAGCCCGGCCGCGCCGGTGTTGGCGATCAGGCCGTTGACGTCCATACCGAGGGTTTTAAGGGCCTGGCGGTTGATTTCGCCGACGCGCACGCGCAGCATGACCTGCTGGCCGGAAACGACCTGCATCATGTTCAACACGCCGGGATTCTTGTCGCCTGCCGGCATGGTGCCGTCGGTAGCGTTCAGCTCGTTGGCACCCCCGTTACGCAGGAAGTCCTGCACGATTTTAAGGGCTTTATCGCCTGCGCCGGCGTTAGTGATCTGGCCGGTGAGCGCAATGCTGGTATTGACCATTTCAACGCCGATGCGTTCGTCGGGGAGGAAATTCTTGAGCGCGCGGCGGATGGCGGGCAGGTCATGCCCCGAAACGATGTCGAATTCGCGCAGGAGCTTGCCTTCCTTGCCGAAAATGCGAACCGTGGTGCGGCCCAGCTTCTTGGCGACGATGCTTAAATTCGAGGAATCGTGAGCATGGACGTCGGCGATATTGGGGTTAGCGACCATGACTTCGACCATCGGCGACGGCAGCGTCACCAGCACCGACCGCCCGACCGGGATGGTCATGTTGCTGGCATCGTCCTTCACGGCGGCATACGAGGCCGAAACCGGCATGGACAGAATCGCAAGCACGGCGACGCTCCGCAGCATGCGCCCGCGTCCCGCTTTATGATCGTTACATTTGGAGAACATGTGTATCACCTTACGTTTATTGATTTTCGATAACCGGGGCATCCGGCGCATCGCCGGTATCCGGAGTGATGATGTTTACGTCAGGCGCACCCTCGTAACCGGCGGGAACAGCATCCCCCGGACGCGTGGTAAGCTCGGTGTTGGAGTTGCCGCTGCCGCTGACACCGCGAATGATCGTCACCTGCACCTGCGTCAGGTCGGCGGTCATGGTGGGGGTCGGGATGGCTTTGTCGTCCTTGTCCTTGATCGAGCGGAGCGCCAGCGAGAGCGTACCGTTCTTTTCAGCAAGGCGCAGCTGCTGCGCGTAGGTTTCGCCCACTTCGACGGTAATGCTCGACGGGCTGGTGGCCGCCGTCGCTTCCTTACCCGGAATGGGACGGACGTTGACGGCAAGGACACGGGCGTTGGGGATCAGTATTTCGGTGACTGCGGGCTTGCCGTTGCTCGTGACGCGGGTGCCGCTGGCTGCGAGCAGCCCATCGGGGATGTTATGCGTAAGGAGGATATCGACGCGATCGCCGGGGAAGATGTAGCCGGAAACGCCGGAAACGGCATCGGTAGCGATGCTCACGGCGCGCATGCCCGCGGGCAGGTTGGCGGCGAGGAAGCTAGGGTCATTGGGGTTGGCGAGCTTGGAGCGCATGAACGGCTCGCGGGCCTGGAACGGCATGCGCGCCACGTGGCCCACTATGTTCGAATCGGGGTTTTCGGTGGTAATGAAGCCGTCGAGCACGAGATGCGAGGGCCAGGGCTGTTTTTCGACCATGGCGTCAGTGAGTACGGCGCCGACCGGGACCGGCTCGCGCGCTACCAGCACTTCGACGGTTGCGACCGTGCTATTCTGCGGCGCGCCGGAGGCGATCTGCGGAATCTGGGGATTTTTTCCTGACATTTGCAGGACGGCAACCGCCGCAACCACTGCAATTACACCGGCAACCAATAGCAGTACAAAGCGCATAAGCCCAACAAGTTACAGTTTATAAAGCGTTCTTAAGGGCTTTTGTGTAGCCCTTAATCGTTAAGGAATGGTTATAACGCAAGGAGTGAACGACTGTAAACAGGAAATGTGGATTACAGTCCCGATTAATCCGCCGTGTGACTAACTTGCCGCTCATGTTTTTTACCGCGCGAATCCGTGGCTCTCCGTAAGCGCCTGCGCCGCTTCGGTCAGCCCGCTTCGCATCGCCGCCAGCGAAATCGCGTGCAGCAGCTGCGTCACCTCACTTTTGGGATCGCTGTGGTAATGCTGCGCGTTTAGCAACTCACCGGAAAAATTCAGCCAGCCCTCCTTTTCCGATTTTTCCAGGCGGCGCGTGGATTTATAAAGCCCCGCATTCGCGCCGACGCGTTCTTTCATCGACGCCATTGCCGACCAGACGGATTCCAGCGCCTTGCTGCCTTCGCCGTCGGGCATGCCGTCGGTTATCCGGTCGAGCTTTGATTCCAGTACGTCGGCGGCATTGCCGAGATATTTCCTCGTTGCATCCTTGATGGCGGCGTAATCGTGCTTGCCATACTTAAGCTTCGCCAGCATGGATTCGAACTCCGAGCTGGAAACACATTCAGGGAAAAATTTTTCCAGCGTGGCAGGGTATTCGTAACTGCCATGGTAGCCGTAAATTTTTGGCAAAGCCTCTTGCAGCGCTTGCGCGGCCTGATTGACTTCCCTGTTGTATATTTCCTGTACCTGCGCGTCGGCCATGAAGCGCTTCATGGCATCAAGCCATGCGCAATGATTTTCGCTTGCATACGCCCGCGGGCCTATTTCGATTTCGGCCTCGCTGGAGCGGCGCGCCCCGGCGGCTTTTGGCTTCGGCACCAGCCCGACAATTTCCCTTAAGAAACTCATAACACCCCCGCTGTTTTACCAGCTAAATTATCGGGAGAATAAGCGTTTGCAACGGTTAATATATGAAGATTCGGTGACAGGGGCCCGTACCCCTCCCACGTATGGGAGGGGGCAATGGGATTTACGCTTCGGCGGCCTTTTTCTGGCGGCTGCTGCGCTTGCGTTCGTTAGCGTCGAGCTCGATTTTGCGCAGGCGGAGCGACTTCGGAGTCACTTCCACCAGCTCGTCCTCCTGAATATAGGAGATCATCGCCTCGAGCGTCATCTTAAGCGGCGGAACCAAGCGAATCGCTTCGTCGGCAGCTTTGGAGCGCACGTTGGAGAGCTGTTTTTCCTTCAGCACGTTGATTTCCAGATCGTTGTCGCGCGAGTGCTCACCCACGATCATGCCGCCATACACCTTGTCGCCGTTATTGACGAACATGATGCCGCGGTCCTGAAGGTTGAAAATCGCGTACGCAACCGCTTCGCCGAGATCGGTCGAGATCAGCGCGCCGTTGCGCCGCCCCTCGATATCGCCTTTATAGGGTGCATAGCCATGGAATATGCGGTTGATCATGCCGGTGCCGCGCGTATCGGTTAAGAACTGGCTCTGGTAGCCGATCAGGCCGCGCGAAGGCACGTGGAAAATGATGCGGATCTTGCCGCCGCCTGAGGGGCGCATATCGGTCATTTCGCCTTTGCGCATGGAAATTTTTTCCACCACGGTGCCGGTGTATTCTTCATCCACGTCCACCACCACTTCTTCGATGGGCTCGAGCTTCTGGCCGTGTTCGTCTTCTTTAAAGAGTACGCGCGGGCGCGATACCGAAAGCTCGAAGCCTTCGCGGCGCATGGTTTCGATGAGTACGCCGAGCTGCAATTCGCCGCGGCCCGCTACTTCAAACGCGTCTTTCGAATCGGCTTCGGTCACGCGGATCGCCACGTTTCCTTCAGCTTCTTTCATGAGGCGGTCGCGGATCATGCGGCTGGTGACTTTGGTGCCTTCCTGTCCGGCATACGGCGAGTCGTTCACGCTGACGGTCACCGACATGGTCGGCGGATCGATCGGCGACGAGAATACGGGGCTGGTGACCGCGAGGTCGCACAGCGTATCCGACACGGTGGCTTTTTCGATACCGGCGATGGCGACGATGTCACCTGCAACGGCTTCTTCCACGGGCACGCGCCTGATGCCTTCAAACGACAGCAGCTTGGTGAGGCGCCCTTGTTCCAATACATTACCATTCAGGTCCATCGCCTTGATTGGCATACCAACTTTGGCAGTGCCGGAATAAATTCGGCCCGTCAGGATACGGCCAAGGAACGAATCATATTCCAGGATAGTCGCCAGCATGGCGAACGATGCTTCGGTATCAACGTCGGGCGCCGGGACATACGACACGATCTTGTCGAACAGCGGGTCGAGCGTATCGGTTTTTACGTTCAAATCTTCCGATGCCCAGCCGTCACGGCCGGACGCGTAGAAGGTCGGGAAATCGAGCTGCTCTTCGCTCGCTTCGAGCGCCGCGAACAGGTCGAATACTTCGTTATGCACTTCTACCGGGCGGGCGTCGCCACGATCGACTTTATTGATGACTACGATCGGCTTGATGCCGAGGCGCAACGCCTTGGTGAGCACGAATTTGGTTTGAGGAAGCGGGCCTTCGGCAGCGTCCACCAGCAATACCACGCCATCCACCATCGAGAGGATGCGTTCGACTTCACCGCCGAAATCGGCGTGGCCCGGCGTATCCACCACGTTGATGCGCACGTTGCCGCGATCCACCGAGGTGCACTTGGCGAGAATGGTAATACCGCGTTCTTTTTCCAGGTCGTTGCTGTCCATGACGCGTTCAGCCACATTCTGGTTGGCGCGGAACGAGCCGCTCTGGCGCAGCATCTGGTCGATCAGCGTGGTTTTGCCATGGTCGACGTGTGCGATGATGGCGATATTACGGATTTCTTTCATGACTCAAACTTATCTTTTCTCTTCAAAATAAAACTTGCCCGCAGAGCGAAGCCCTGCGGGCAAACCAATTAAAAC
>CAZBUX010000038.1:0-10898 GCA_964495185.1 uncultured Rickettsiales bacterium
GGTGCTCGACACCATCGGCAAGCGCATCCACCCCGTCGCCTACATGAACATCGCCGCTTTCTTGCAAAAAGCCGACAAGGAACGCTCCGGTGTTATCTCGACGCTGAACTCCGGCCTGGAGCTCTGGGCCAACCCGCTCATCGACGCCACCACCGCGCGCTCCGATTTCGACCTGCAACTCCTCAAGAAGAAAAAGCTCACCGTCTATTGCGGCGTAACTCCCGACAACTTGAAGCGCTTAGAGCCGCTTCTTAAAGTATTTTATCAGCAGGCGACCGACTTCCTCACCCGCCACATGCCCAAAAAAGACGAGCCGCACGGCGTGTTGCTCATGATGGACGAGTTTCCAAGTTTGGGCGAAATGCCGCAATTCCAGACCGGCATCGCCTATTTCCGCGGCTACCGCGTGAAGCTCTTCCTCATCGTGCAAGATACGCAGCAACTTAAGGGCATCTACGAAGAGGCGGGCATGAACTCGTTCCTCTCGAACAGCTACTACCGCATCACTTTCGCCGCCAACAACGTGGAAACCGCCAATCTCATCTCGCAGCTCATCGGCAACAAAACCGCGCAGCAGCATTCGCACAACAAGCCGAAATTCATGGACATGAACCCCGGCTCGCGCACGGTCAATACCTCGGAAGTCCAGCGCGCACTGCTCCTGCCGCAGGAAGTCATCACCCTTCCGCGCGACGAGCAGATCATCCTCATCGAGTCGATGGCGCCGATCAAGACCAAGAAAATTTTCTACTTCAAAGACAAATTCTTCATGAAACGCCTGCTCCCGCAGGAGCCCGTCCCCGTGCAGGAACCCTACGACCCGCGCAAGAAAAAAGAAGCCGCCAAGCCCCCCGCGGAACCTGCCAAAACCGAGGTCGCCGCCACCCCGCCCCCGGCTGACGCCACCCCGCCGGCCACCACCTGATATTCATGAATTGACAGGTATACGGGACTCCATTATTTATTAACACTCATTAATCATGGAACATCCTATGCCTGAAGCAGCTGCCCATCAAACCGCAACACAGTCGCCGATACTTGATGCGCTCACCGAGTTTTACACGGACAATGCGCTGCACGCGAAGCAGCATTTCGATAGTGCGGAGCAGGCGCATGGTACGCACGATTTCGAATTGGAAAAAACGCATCGCGTGCAGGGAGAAACCTATGCCCGGCGCGCCGCCGCCGCCAACCTGGTGGTCCTGACTTATAATATCGCAGCCTCCGCGGCCCACGGCGACGCCGAGAGAGCCAACGCGGCGGGGCGGGACGCGGTCATCGAATTATTCCGCCGCCTTGGAAAGACCGGTTCCGGCAACCCGTTATCGAGGTTAAGCGCCGACGAGAAAAAAAACCTGACATGGACACTGGATCAGGAAATGCCGAGCGACGGTCACGCCGTTCAAAATTTTGATAAAGCGATCAGCCGCCGCGGCGCAGTCAGGAAACTCGCAGGCACCAGTGCAGCATTGCTGGCCGGAGCGGGTATTCTTTTTAACAAGGCAAGTGAGGGCTACACCGAGGGAAAATCCATCGCTCCGTCTCCCGAGAATGTGAAGCAACTGCGCCAGCTCCACGCTAAAGAAGGCGCATTGCTTGACAATCCTGAGGCGTGGAACGCGGCGAATGTTGACAAAAGCCTGCATGAGATGGAGGGGTTAGGCCGTGCGAAAATGGAAATCGCGGATAAAATCAGGAACGTGCGCGCCAGTACCTACGAATCCTGGTTTGGCGGAGGACTCCTCACAGCGGCTGGCGGGGTGGCAACATTGCTGACCGCGCTGCAGAACGTTTCAACGAGGGATAAAGAAACGATCGCGGAGCTGAAGCCGCAACTAGCCGAGATCATAGACGCCATCGCCGAAATGAGCAGAACCCTGCCCCTGCAGTCCACGCGCCCGGCTTTGGGACAGGTGTCGCGCTAAAAGCAGGCCTACCGCACCTTATCTTCGTCGCTTTTCTTTGAGAACATGGTGTCCAGCACCTTGCTGTTGGCGACCGCAAACATCGCACCGATGGCGATACCGGTCACGGCGAGGCCTTCGATGATGGCCCTGCTTTTGTTGCTGCGGCTGATATAGTCGAATTTTTTAAGGAAACTCCCATGCCCCATATGGTCCAGGCGCGCATCCGCCGCCTTGCGGTAGATATCCCTGTTGGTCGCTGAGCGTGCTAGGAATTCTTCCTTGCTGATCTGCCCGGCTTTGCGTAGCTCGATAACGGCGCCTTGACTGATCTCATTATCTTTCACAACATCGCTAAGCGTGCCGTCCTGCTTGGCCGATTTTCTGGCGTTGCCGCGCACTTCGGTATAGGTGACGGTAAAGCCGGCGGCGGCGGCTACAGGCACGGAAACGGCCTTCAGTATTTTACTGAAGAACCCGCTTTTTTCCTGCGCCTTCGGCGCGGCTATGGGCTGGTCGTTTTGTTCCATGCGTCTTACTATATCATAGCGAAACGGGAGTAATATGACGTTTTCATTAAATCCATCTCCCCCTTCCGGGCCAGCCCATCACGGCTTACGCTTCCCATGTCATCCTGAGCGCAGCAAAGGACCCTTCGTTGCACGAAGGATGACATGATAACAAATACAATAACTTGGCGGAAAAAATGCAAAGAAATGCAATGTTATGCAAAGAAAATCAGGAATTTTAGGCTGGGAACAGACGGGAATAAATATCCAACCATATGATACAGAATAAATAATTGCATATTATTGAAAAAACAAAGCGGTTCCGAATGGTTCCAGACGCTACCCAAGCAGTCCTTCTGCGGGCGAACTCGGGTTCGCGGCGGTTCGTTTCGGCATCCGGCCCGCAAGAAAGGCGGCGCGTCCGGCTTCAACGGCGAGTTTCATGGCACGGGCCATCTGCACCGGATCGCTTGCATGAGCGATGGCGCTGTTGAGCAGCACGCCCGCGCAGCCGAGTTCCATGGCGATCGCCGCGTCGGACGCCGTGCCCACCCCGGCATCGACCAGCACCGGCACGCGGGATTGTTCGACGATGCGGCGGATATTATCGGGATTCCGGATACCGAGTCCCGACCCGATCGCCGAGCCGAGCGGCATGATGGCGGCGCAACCGGCGTCTTCCAGTTTCTTCGCCGTTTCGGGATCGTCGCTGGTGTATGCCATAACGGAAAATCCGTCCGCGACGAGGCGCTTCGCGGCTTCGAGCGTTTGTTCAGCATCTGGGTATAACGTATTGGAATCACAGATGACTTCGAGCTTCACCAGCGTCCATCCGCCAAGCTCGCGGGCAAGCCGGAGCGTGCGCACCGCCTCATCCGCCGTGAAGCATCCCGCGCTGTTAGGCAGGTAGGTAAACTCCTTCGGGTCGAACGTCTCAAGCAAACTTCCCTCGCCCTTCGTCGCGAGGTTCATCCGGCGCACCGCCGCCGTGATGATGTCGGCGCCGCTTGCCGCCACCGCCGCCTTCGCCTGCGCCATGTCCTTATATTTCCCCGTGCCCACCAGCAATCGCGAGCGGTAGGTTTTTCCGGCAATGGTGAACGCGTCCACTTACCCGCCCCCGATGAAATGCACGATTTCGATTTCATCGCCCTCGTTCACCATCACCTGCGCATAGGCCGAGCGCGGCACGATCTCGCGATTTTTTTCCACCGCCATCTGCGTGGGTTTCAGCGCCAGCGTTTCCGCCAACCCCTGCACCGTCAGCGGCGCGGAAAATTCGCGCACTTCACCATTCACTTTGATCTGCATAAACTAATCTTCTATAGTGCGTGGCGTAAAACACGTCCCGGCACAAAATTAAGGAATTCACTATGCCCGCCCGTATCCAGCTCGTCAATGGCCCCAACCTCAATACCCTCGGCACCCGCGAACCGGAAATCTACGGCAGTGAAACGCTGGCCGATATCGAGGCTAAATGCCGGGAAACCGCCAAATCCCTTGGCTTCACCCTCGACTGCTACCAGTCCAACCACGAAGGCGAGCTGGTAGACACCATCCAGCAGGCCGCCAAGGCCCATTCCGGCCTCATCATCAACGCGGGCGCCTATACCCACACCTCCATCGCCATCATGGACGCCCTGCTCACCCTCAAGATCCCGGTCATCGAGGTGCATATGTCCAATATTTTCCGCCGCGAGGAATTCCGCCACGAATCCTACGTTTCCAAGGCCGCCAAAGGCGTCATCTGCGGCTTCGGCAGCCATAGCTATTTGCTGGCGCTCGACGCCATGGCGAAACTGGTAAAATGAGCTGGAAAATCGGACATCGCGGCGCCTGCGGGCATGCGCCGGAGAACACCCTGCTTTCCATGCGCAGGGCGCTGGAATTCGAGGTGCACGGCTTCGAGTTCGACATCCAGATGAGCCGCGACGGCGAGCCGGTCGTCATCCACGACGATACGCTCGACCGCACAACCAATGGCAAGGGCAGCGTCGCCTCTTTCACCCTGCAGGAACTGCAGGCCCTCAACGCCGGGAAGGGCGAGAAAATCCCCAGCCTGCGAAATGTCCTCGATTTCGTCGACAAGCGCTGCCGCCTGTTCATCGAGCTCAAGGCCGAGAACTGCACGAACGCCGTAGCTGATATACTGAAACACTACGTGTCGGAATTCGGCTGGACGTATGAACAGCTTTACGTCTGCGCCTTCGACCACCTCCAGCTTGCCGCCATGCGCACGCTCAACCCGGAAATCCGCACCTGCGCGTTGCTCGTTGGCATTCCCGTAAGCCTTGCCGCTATCGCCACCGAGGCAGGTGCGTGGGCCATCAACCCCGGCGTGCACCACCTGAACAAGGCGCTCGTCGACGACGCACACCACCGCGGGCTTAAACTCATCACATGGACCGCCAACGCCCCCGAGCACATAGCCAAAGCCCGCGCGCTCGGGGTCGACGGCATTATCAGCGATTACCCGGACCGCCTATGACCCTCACCGTAAACGAACTGCTTAACGCCTACGCCTCCGGCTATTTCCCCATGGCCAAAACGCGCGACGACCCCAAACTCTACTGGTTCAACCCCGACCAGCGGGGCATCATCCCGCTCGACGGATTCCACACCCCGCGCAGCCTTGCCAAATCGGTAAAGAGCAGCGGCTTCACCCTCACCGCCAACCGCGACTTCCCGCGTGTCATCGCCGCCTGCGCCCAGCGCGACGAAGACACGTGGATCAACGACAGCATCATCGCGCTTTACTGCGAGCTTCATGAAAAGGGGCATGCCCACAGCATCGAATGCTGGAAGGATGATGAACTCGTCGGCGGATTATACGGCGTATCGCTGGCCGGCGCCTTCTTCGGCGAAAGCATGTTCTCGCGTGAAAGCAACGCCAGCAAGGCCGCGCTGGTCGAGCTGGTCGAACGCCTGAAGAACGCGGGCTACCAGCTGCTCGACACGCAATATGTCAACGACCACCTGAAACAGTTCGGCGTCATCGAAATCCCCAAAGCGGAATATATGGAAAGGCTGAGCCTCGCGCTCGTGGCATCGCCACAAAACGCCTTTGCCTAGGCGTGGCCGACGGTAGAGGAGAAATGCCCGACATCGATGCCGAGCGTGGAGACGGCGACGTTCCACTTGGTGTCGTTGTCTGCGTCGAACACCAGCTTTTTATTGGCGCTGGCGACGATCCAGCTGCCGGTCTCGATTTCCGCTTCCAGCTGGCCGGGCGCCCATCCGGCGTAGCCAAGCACAAGCATCCCCTGCGACGGGCCTTTGCCCTGCGCCAGTTCATGGAGGATGGACACGCTGGCGGTAACCGCGATGCCGTCTTTCTGGATAAGGCAGCCTTCGGAGACGAAATCGGCCGTGTGGATGACGAAACCGCGGTTCGATTCCACCGGCCCGCCAAAATGCACCGGCAAATCCTGCAGTTCGATTTTGGCACTGATGTCGAGCTGCGCCAGCACTTCCTTGAGATGGATATTGCCGACGGGATAATTGACGATTACGCCCATCGCACCCGCCTCGTCATGTGAGCACATGTAAATCACTGAACGCGTGAAGCACGACTCCTGAATTGCGGGCGTGGCAATTACCAGCCGTCCCGCCAGCGATCCTGAAATATTCCTGTTGAGCACGTCGCCAATCATGGGATCATTTTACCCTTATCCGATATAAAAAGACAGTTATTAATTGCGTTTTTCTACGGTCCCGGCATCCCCGCGAAACATTCAAGCCACTGATATGCCGGAGATTCGCCATGACGGAAATGCGACGGTGATTTCCGCCCCGCCCGCACGCAGAACCGCATCGCGCGCTTTGTCCAGTTCTTCGCTACGGATGAGCGCAAGCCCCATGTTTCCGCAGTGCGAACGCATTTCGCCAATGACGGCGTCACCTGCCATAACCGGCGTTCCCGTTTCAGGAAGCTCGCCGGAAACCGCTTTCACCTGATAGAGGAATTTGCGCAGCTGCGCGCGGAATTTGCTGCGCGCCGTCACCTCCTGCCCGACATAACATCCCTTGGCGAAATCGACGCCGTGCAACTCCTCGAAGCCGCATTCCAGCAGCAGGGATCTGTCGGGCGTCATGTCGCGGCTGCCGTCGGGCACGCCCATCGCAAGACGGTGGCGATCATAATCTCCGTACGTATAGCCCTGCGCTTCGCACCAGTTTTGCGTTTCCGTCGTATCGCCCGTAATGCGCCAGCCAAGCTCCGGCAATCTCGGATCGGCAACGCCGCGCGCGGGCGCTTCAGCCTCACCCCACAGCGCCACGACACCCTGCGCTTCGGGCAGGCTCTCAATCGCCACTTTGGAACGCAGCTTATAAAGCGAAAGCCGTTTGGCCAGGTCCTCCAGCCGGTCCTTCTCGCAATCGAGAACAATCCCCTGCCCGCTATCGGTCAGGAAAAAATCATGCAGGTATTTCCCCTGCGGCGACAGCAGCGCCGCATAGAGCGCACCGCCCGGCTCCAGCTTCGTGACGTCGTTGCTCACCAGCCCCTGCAGGAAGGGAACCGTATCCTCACCGAAAATCCTGATCAGACCGCGCTGCGGCAATGGGGCGTAATACATAGAGAGCAGTGTAGGACGCCGGACAGAAAAATCAAAGCGCTGTTATATGATTAATAGCTCCAGATGCCGCAATCGCACCGATGCATTCGGGCGCATCGCCTGTCCCAACGGGCAGGAGCCGCTGGGATGAATATCAGATCCTTTCGCGGAACCGATATAATGCTGCGTCCACCATACCCTCCGGGCTGCCCCTTTCGCTGAATTGTTTACGCAGATAATGGGCATCGCTGCCTTCGTGAGAAACGGCGGTGAGATATTCTAATGCACTTAAGCTGCCAAGTGATTCTACGTAAGGCTCGATTTTACGCAACGTAGAGAGCACATCCTCTCGCAGTGAAAGCGTTTCATAGGTTTTCGGGTGCACGATGGAGCCTTCCAGCCCAAAACGACATGCTTGAAAACGGTTATAATTATACACAAGATAATCATCCTCCATAGGAGGGAGGTCTTTGCGTTCAAGCAGATATTTGCATAATGCCTGTAGATAACATGCAAGGGCCGCAGCCTTTTCTACACTAAGCGGCGTATCGCACACGCGCAGTTCTATCGTTCCATATTCCGGCTTCGGACGAATGTCCCAGTAGAAATCCTTCATGCTCTTAACGATGCCGGTGTGTTCCATCTTGGCAAAATAGTCATGCACGAAATCATCCCAGTGCAGCGCAAACGGCGCGCGTCCCGACAATGGAAATGCGAACACGGAGTTAAGCCGCGCCGAATTGAACAGCGTGTCCTGGCCCTGAACGAAAGGGGAGGACGCGGAGAGCGCGATAAAATGCGGGATATAGCGGTTTAGTGCATGTAGCAGAAACATTGCATCATCGCCTGAAGTACAGCCGATATGCACATGCTGACCGAAAATGGTGAATTGTTTAGCAAGATAGCCATACAGCGCAGATACCTCGCGGAAGCGTGGTTTAGAAAACACCTTTTGCTCCGACCAGTTCTGGAACGGATGCGTACCCCCGCCGCAAATGCCGATGTTCAGCGTATCGGCTGCACGTATCAAAGCATCCCGCATTTGCAGTAACTGATTCAATAAATCCGTATGCCCGGTATGTACGCCGGTGGAAACCTCTATCATACTTTCCGTGATTTCCGGTACGACATTGCCGGGGAATGGCTTGCGCTTCAGCAAATGCAACAGGTCGGGACTGGATGCCGTAAGATTGAAGTCGGAAAGGCTTACAAGCTGCAACTCAAGCTCTACACCCATTGTCAATGAATCGGATGCTTTGAATGGCTCCAGTGGCATCATTCCTCCGCCGCATGAGAGGTTTCTTTCGCCCAGATAAGCGCACGTTGCGTAATAACCGGGCCAAGAATTTCCATGAACAAGGTCATTGCCGCCAATGCCGCCAGCTCATCTACAAATGAAATGCCCAGATATTTTGCCTGTTCCAGCACCAGAATCACGAAAACCGAAATAGGGGCCAGTGCCAACCCCGTCAATACACCCTTATGCCATGAAATGCCGCTTAAATGCGAAAACGCCGCTACTCCGAGTGTTTTCGTGAAAAGCCGCGCTGCGATAAGTATAAAGCCAAGGCTTGCTCCTGCCAGAACCTGCTGCCATTCCAGCGTGGCTACGACAAAGACGAACAGTAATACAGTAAGTAGCTCACCCAACGCTCCGAAGTTACGTTGGGTTTGGCTGAAAGCGATGCGTCGATGCCGCGCGACAATCCCAAAAGTAAGCGTTGCTAACACCGGCGAAAGTTTGGCCGCATGTGTTACGGCGACCAGTAAAATTATCGCAAGAGCAAATACTACGGTGCCGTCCTGCGTGAGTGTGCCTAGCCGCCGTATGATGCTTGGTATCAGCACCCCAAATATAGCACCTAACAGGCCGGAAACAAAAAGTATGGTCAGACCGCCTGATGCGGCATCCCAGAGATTGCCGGAACTTTTAAACTCGGAATATGCGACAATAACTTTGAAAATGAACACTGCCAGCACACAATTGATAGCGGATAGATGAAGTATGCGCTCGGTCACCTGGCCGGAACTGCGCTGTTCATTAACGACCCGTAAAACACCTGCAGGAGACGTAGACATGGCAAGCGATGCCAGCAGCAGCGCATTGAGCGAGGAGACGCCATATCCGCTGGCAATATAATAGACACATACAAATGTGCCGATAGATTCCACCAGCCCCGTCATCCCAAGCCAAGGATTGGTGCGTAACCACCGCAGATTGATGCGATACCCTAACTCAAACAGGATAAGACCGAACGCAACATTGGCAAGTAAGAGCATAGAACCATATTCATTGCTCAGCAGAAATCCGCCTTGCGTGTGCGCCAGTGCAAATCCAACCAACCCGTAGATGCTAATACGCGGCAAGCGCGTCCAGCGGGCGCCGAACTCACCCGCTATCCATGCAAGCACGATAGCAAACGACCATGCGACATCGGATGACAGCGAAAATAAATCAGTCATATAAAGTTTATAGAGCGCAAGCAATTCATACGCAAGAATTCAGACTGCTTTTTTGAATTTTAATCTGCCTTGGACGTTCTGATTCTTAGCGATATTTCTTTAAGGCCGTTTGATTTCCCACTTACGGCACCGACTGACAGCAAACTCGCAAAATGGGCTTACCGTTTTCTCGTGCTGCTCAAGGTCAGCCCTGTCATCTGCGGCCATTCCCCTGGTTTAAGAGCCTGCAGATAACGGTTTACAACCGAACATATTGCTTCCAGATATTCCTTCATCATATCGGGATTCTGTCTCAAAATATGCGGTGGTCGGCCGTGCGATACATGATCGCGGTCGATAATCAACTTGCCGATAATCTCTGCCGTTTTCCCTTGCGCAAGTGTGGTTCTATCCAGCGATTTCTTATTTTTGCTTTCTGTTTTACCAGTGTCGGCAAGGAGCCGCTTGCTAGCAAGAATTTCAAAGCAAACACATAGATTGAGAATACAACGCTCATCTTCACCTGCCATGTATTGCGCGATGGCATCATTGAATGTAAGCAAGCCGATTTCAGCAGGGATATTGCCTTGGATATTGCGTAGGCATTGCAACCATAATTGCTCAGTAAGCGGCTTTTCTAGACCCAATGGCATCTGTGTTTGTACCATGCCATACCAGGGACTTGGTACGTCACCGGCCCCGCTATATCGCAGTTCCTGCATGGTATGAAATTCCTTGTCAATATGGGCACACATCAGCGCCGGTCCCCGGAAGGGAGATTCGGGAGAAACCAACCACCACTGATTTGTGTATTGTACAAGTTGGTCGATAAGAGCCTTCAATAGCGGGAGCTCTCCGAAACCGTTTTCAACATCAAACCGCAAAGCATGGCAGTAAGTATGCGCATCGGATGATCTTGGTTCTATCGTTGCACCTTTCACAGCGGATTGCGGTAAAGATAAGAGAGAAACATTACCGTTGATTTCTTCCGGGAATTTTACTTCATTCAACAGGCCGGTAACCTTGCCTTTCTCATTCAGTGGGAAGGGTGGATATATACGGCATTTCTTCCCCCCTCGTTCTATGGTCACAATCGGCTTGATCTGACTTTCAATAAGTAAGGGGTTAGGGAGTTGGAAAAAATAAGCATCCCAATTCTGTAGCTGCTCTTTCTGGGATTTGGCAGATGCAGGATCGAGTGGTGGCCAGGTAAGCCCCTGTTCTGGCTTTTCAGCAAAAACTGCTCTTATACGATAATAGCCCCACTGCCGATCCCATTTCGGTTTTACTTCATCATGCCGAATGCGAGCTTCTGATGTACCGAATGGAATTGTTGTCATGATTTTTGCCTCCGACCGGAGCCCAAGCCGGTGTGCATAACGGGTAATCATCATATAAATAGGCCATAAATGGATTCAAGGGTAGTCCATTCAACCGCAGTGATTTTACAAGCCCCTGATATTTATTGATCTCGAAAATCATCT
>CAZBUX010000039.1:0-10874 GCA_964495185.1 uncultured Rickettsiales bacterium
AATTTGACTATTGCCGGTGAGTATCCGCATTGCTGTCTGGAAAGGCAGAAACACAGTATTGTCCTGCGAATAGCCGCTAAAATCAGCCCCCTTAGGCTTAAGTAATCCACCGATAAGAAAAGTGACGTTTAGGCCCTTCTTATCGATCACAATAACGCGGCCAAGCAGATTGTGACCTCTTGCATAGTCTTCAGGGAATAATTTTTCCGCCACGGCCGCGCCAAGAATCGCGACCCTTACCTTCTTTTCAAGTTCATCGTGAGTAAATGTTTCACCGGCGCTGAATTGCCAGTTATTAATTCTGAAATATTCCGGCGTAACCCCAAGAATTCCAGTGGACGTAGTTTTCGTTGCAGCCGTCACCTCGCGGGTATGCAGCTCCGAATATGCCGCAATAGCTCTTACAGAAGGCAACTCGCTGAGCGGGAGCACGTCGTTAATCGTCAGTGGGGTGGCATTTGCACTGCTAACCAGCCCGTTCCCAGCATCGCCTGCACGAATCTGGATTAGGTTAACCCCAAGAGATTTAATCGCTTTTTCTATTTCATTTCTGCTACCAGCGCCTATCATCATGAGCACTACTACCGAACTCACGCCAATGATAATGCCAAGTGTGGCCAGAAAGGTACGAAATTTCGTGCCACCGATCGACAACCATGCTTCGCGAATCATGGAAGCCAGAATCATGAAACCCGCCTGTTAATATGTCGGTCCGTCATACACTACCTTACCGTCCTTAATATGAATCAGTCGCCTGGCACAATGAGAAACATTTTCGTCGTGAGTGTCGATGATGACCGTAATCCCATCGCGGTTAAGCGTAGAAAACAACTCCATGATTTCTTTACCAGTCTGACTGTCAAGATTTCCCGTAGGTTCGTCAGCAAGAATAATTTCAGGCTCAGCGACTAATGCTCTGGCGATCGCAATACGCTGCTGCTGCCCGCCCGAGAGCTGGTGCGGATAATGATTGCGATGACTGAAAAGCCCCACCTTCTCCAGATAGTACTCGGCACGCCTAATACGTTCTTTGGGCTCCTCGTCACCATAAACCAATGGCAAAGTGATATTGTCTATTACAGTCCGGCGCGGCAAAAGGTTGAACCCCTGAAAAACAAACCCGATGGTGCGGTTACGAATACGCGCCAGCGCTGCATCATCGCAGGAAACGATATCTTCATCGTTGAGCAGGTATACGCCTGAACTTGGCCTGTCCAGCGCCCCAAGCAGATTCATCAGCGTACTTTTCCCCGAGCCAGAAGGCCCCATAATGGACACGAACTCACCGCTGTCGACAATTAAATCGATCGACTTTAGAACATCGACAACTATTCCGGAAGAAAGCACATACTGTTTGCATATCTCTTCCATGATGATGCCACTCATACACCTAATCTTCCTGCGGAATTTCTATACCGGTGATGATCTCATCGCCTTCTTTAATGTCTGCTCCGGTTACTTCTATATTCGACAGGTCATTAAGTCCGGGTGTAAATTCGACGGGTACGGGCCTACCGCTGCGGAGGATATAGATAACTTTTCTGGTTTCATCTGCAGGTGCATTATCCGGCGGAACAATACCGCTCATATTCTGTAAAAGCTGCCGGATCCCACTTTCTTTTTCGGGCGGCGGCACAAATCGCATCGCCGATAACGGCACCCGCAGCACATCTTTCTTTTCTAGCAGGACAATACTGATATAAGCCGTCATACCCTGATACAGAAGCTTTTCCTCGTTATTCACAGCAAGGACAGCGGTATAACCGCTTACTTGCTGACCAGGCATAGGATACAGGTTTACCGATTCCACAGAACCACTAAACTTCTTGTCAGCATACGCATCTACACTGAAATCAACTGACATACCCACTTTAATTTTTCCTATCTCAGATTCAGAAAAATTCGTGACGATTTTCATGTTTTCCAGATCACCCGCGACCGTAAATAATTTTGGCGTTGAAGTGCTCGCATTAAGCGTCTGTCCGATCTGCACTTCCTGCGTTACGACCAGACCATCTATCGGCGCATAAATTTTTGTGTATCCAAGATTGGTTTTATCCCGCTCAACAGCCGATTTGGCAGATTCGTAGTTATTCTTTGCATTTAGAAACCCTACTTCCGCCTGCTCCATATTAATTTTTGCTACATACTGCTTGTCCAGCAATATTCGAGTACGTTTCAGATCGCGTAACGACTGTTCGTAATTTACACGGGCAATTTCCATATTTGCCGTACTCTGCTTAAGCTGAGTAAGGGCAAGCTCCGGATCGATTTCAGCCATGAGCTCGCCTTTTTTTACAAGCTGGTTCACCCCTGTATAGATTTGCTTCACCTGCCCTGAAACCTGCGCACCGACATCCACCAGCTTACCGGGAGCAAGTTTACCGCTTGCTGAAATAATCTGCGTAATATCACCCCGCGTTACAGGTACGGTGATGTATCTGATTTCCTGGCCATTCATACTGGAAATAAAGATTATCAGTCCGCAAAGTACGGCAGCTAACACAGCGATAGAAAATATTTTTCTGTGCCTAATCATAATTCCACCGTTGTTTTTCAGTCCGCGCTGCAGCGTTTTCAGGGTTGGCATTATCGATGTCAAGCTCCCCTACCGCCCGTATCAGCGCGATTCTCGCCGTCAGCAGGTTGTAGTGCGTATCCAGTTGCCCTTGCAACGCGTCGGAATATTGCGTCTGCGCCGACAGCACGTCGAGTATGGAGCCAAGCCCTTCCTTGTAGCGACCCAATGCCACCTCCTTAAATTTCGTGGCGCTTGCCATATAATCCCAGCTCGTTTCCCACGCCAGCTTCGCGGTCTGGTAATCATTCCACGCATCCCAGACGTCTCTTTCCACGTTCAGTTCACTTTGCGCGAGTTGCTCCCGCTGCGCGGATAGTCGCCTGCGGGCTGCGGTTTCGCTATAGGCACTGCTGAGACCGGTAAATATGGGAATGGAGACCGATATGCCGATCTGAGCGTTCTCGTCGTCGAAATCCATTCTCCCGCCGCCGGCGCCTGCGCTGGCAGAGGTGGTGATGCTAGGAAGATGCCTGCGCTTAAGCGCGCGGAATGAGGCCTCGGAACTTTCCATACTGGCGCGCGCCGCCGTCAGATCGTAGCGTTGCTTCTTGGCTTTCTCCATTAGCTTGCTTGCATTTCCATCAAATGGATCTATGGGCAGTTCGCTGTCATCCAGCTCTTTGACACTGATACGTACATCGGGTTTCAAATGCATCAGCAGCGCCATATTCGCCTGATCCCTGAGCAACCGGTTTTCTGAAGATTGCAAGGAAAGCCTGGCCTGCGAATAAGAACCACGCGCCTGCAATACGTCGATCAGGGGAACCTGCCCGATATCGTAACGCAGCTGCGCCGCTTCATAACTTTCCCTGGCGTATAGCTCCGATTCTTTTGCAACGTTCACCCTTTGCTGTGACGCAAGGAGCCCATAATACGCATACATGATCGCAGTGATCTGGCTTTGCATGAAGGAGTTGTAGCTATAACTCGCCGCCGCCAGCGAACGTTCCGCCGACCTGATATTAGCCTCACGCTTACCGAAGTCAAACAAGACGACGCTCCCGGTCGATACCGAGGCGTCTGTAGAAGATGAGAGGTAAGGCTTACTGTCACGCCCGTAGTTCATACCTTCGTCAAGTACGACCCCGGCAGTCACCGGGAAATAATATTCGGAAAGCGTGCCGCCATAACCTGACGCCGTAGCAAGAAGGTTGAGATATGCGATCTTGGTATCAGAGTTATTGCACAGGGAAAAATGAAGCACTTCCTGAATGGAAAGCGGCTTGCTGACATCGGGCGTGCCGGAGCACCCATTCGGCTGCAGTGATTTATCCACCAGAGATAACGCTTTCTGGTCGGATGCAAACGGATCCTGTATCCACGGCAATTTTTCGCCGCCTGCTGCCTGCGCCGCGCCAGCAGACATTAAGGCTGTAAGAACAAAAACATATTTTCTGTTGCGCACAAATGCCATAGTGGACGGGTAGTCGCCTGTAAAAAAATTATAACTCGCCAGCTGATATGGTCGCATGGCTGGATTAATATATAGTTATGTTAATCAATCAGCAAATTTACGATCTTTTAATTTGCCTGACCATTTTTAATAAAAACGATGTTTTAAAGACGGTTATAACGATATCCGGTTAACAAAAATAAGTGCATCAGGCTATCTTTACGGATGGAATATCTCCTGCTTTTACAAAAAATAAATCCTTCTCTGCAACAGTTTGGCATATCGTTGAAAAAATTTACTTAAAAAATATTTCCGCCCATGCGCAGATTATCAAATTTTTTAATTCCCGCGATCCTGTTTTGCCTGTGCGGCATTATGGGCCTCTTCACAGCGCGGATTGCAAATCCTGACGCCTATCTTGTCGAGCATCCGGTGCCGCAGCTGAACTGCATGAGCTACAGCCCGTTTTACCATTTCCTTAACTACAACCCGCGCAAGGAGCATGAGCAGCCCATCAAGCCGGAATGGGTCAAACGCGACATGGAATTCCTTTCGCAATACACGAAATGTATCCGTATTTATACCTCTCTGAACGGCATGGAAATCGTACCGCCGATCGCCAAAGAATATGGAATCAGTGTTATTGCGGGTTCGTATTTTTACGAGAACTGGAACCGGACGCGCAAAGATATCGATGGGCTAATTAAAATTGCCAATAGGAATGATAACGTTGTGCGGGTCATCGTCGGGAACGATACGATCCACTATACGGAGAGCAATATCCGTAAGACGGAAATTACCACCAAAGATATGGCATTATGGATCGATTTTGTAAAAGATCGAGTAAAGCAGCCTGTCTCTACGGCGGAAGGCTCGATCATGTGGCTTAATTCAGAAACCATCGGTGAGCTGCCTAAACACGTCGAGTTCGTCGCCGCCAATATCCTGCCTTACTGGCTGGAATCGCCTGATGTCGCCACCTCACAACGTGAATTCATCAACCGCTACCGGGCGCTGCAGAAGAAATACCCTAAGCTTGAAATCATGATCACCGAGTTAGGCTGGCCCAATCGCGGTTCGCCTTGGGGCGAGGCGCAGGCGACCCCTGAGAATGCCTACCAGACGTTACTCGCCTTCACAGCGCTCGCCAAAGAACATGGCATCCCTTACGTTTATTTTGAGGCGTTCGACCAGCCGTGGAAGATCACGGAAACACAGGGAAGAACGGAGTCCCACTGGGGATTGTTCGATACCAATTATAATAGCAATTTCGTCTCGTACCATTTCATGGTGGACGATTTCGTTATCACCTATCTGGACATCGCCTACCTTATCATCGCGCTGATTTTCTTTTTGTTATGGTCGGATTTCACTTTCGGCATCGACCGCTGGTCGTGGTTTTCCAGTGCCATGCTTGCGCATCTGCTGGGGTATTTCTTCGCCAGTACGCTGGCAACCCTGATTAAGGAATATGTTTACCGCGATATATTATTCTGTCTGCTGATGATCCCGGCAGGGCTAACGCTCGTACTCAGCCTAGTACATAAAACGCGTACCGCCCTGCAGGTGATTGGCGATAAGCCGCTTAAGCGCAGCTACGACAAGCTGCCGGTTGTCGCGCTTGGTGCAGACGCACCGTTCGTATCCATCCATATCCCGTGCCGCAACGAGGAGCCGGAGCATGTCATCGCCTGCGTGCAGAGCCTGATCGATCAGGATTACCCCAATTTCGAAGTGATAGTGATCGACAACAACAGCACCGACGAGAAATACTGGCGGCCTCTGGAGACGTTCTGCCTCAGCCATCCGGACAAGGTGAAATTCCTCCATGTGGAGAAGCTCGCCGGGTTCAAGGCGGGTGCGCTGGCGTACGCGCTGGATTACATGCATCCCGACACCGCAGTGGTAGGGCTGGTAGACGCCGATTACATCGTGGAGCCGACATGGCTTAAAGATTGCGTGCCATATTTCCGCGAAGGCGTGGGCGCGGTGCAGGCGCCGCAAGATTACGTGCAGGAATTCGACTCGCTGTTCATGCGCTCGATCTACGACGAATATGTCGGGTTTTTCCGTATCGGCATGGTACAGCGCAACGAATCGAACTCTATCATCCAGCACGGCACCATGCTGCTGCTTAACCGCACCGCGCTCGAAAAATCGGGAAGCTGGCAGACAGACACCATTGTCGAGGACACCGATCTTGGGATGCGCCTACTCATCAACGGCTACGAATGCCTGTATATCAATAAAGTGTACGGCAGGGGGCGCATGCCCACGCGCTTCGCCGAATATAAGAAGCAACGCTTCCGCTGGTCTTACGGCGCCATGCGCACGATCATCAAATACGCCCCCTACTTGCTATGGTTCAAAAAAGGCCTGACCTTCAAGCAGCGCGTACATTTTATCCTCGGCTGGGTGCCGTGGCTCGGTAACGCCTTCCACCCGCTCTTCGTGTTCGGGGCCATCCTGCTCAGCTATTTCTATATCAAAAGCCCGGACTATGTCGTCACCTCGGCGATTTTCATGCCTATCCTCGTGTATGTATTGCTCGACACGTGGTTCTCGGGGTTCCTTTACAGCGCCCGGCTCGGCCTGCCGATAAGGCGGATTTTATTCTCGTTCGTCGCGGGCGCGTCGCTGGTGTGGACCATCGGGCGCGGCATACTCACCGGAATCTTCTACAGCAGTTATCCCTTTAAAGTGACGAAGAAAGGCAAAACGCAGATCACGAAAAATCTGGGCGACAATTTCCCGCTGATCGTTTCGCTCGTCATGCTGGCGATGGACGCGGTGATGTGGATGCGTTACACGCACCCGCTGCCGCCTGACGTATCGTGGTGGATGGTACTGCTGCTGGTGCTATCGTTCCCCGGCATCGCCTGCGCGCTAATGACGCGCTTTGAGAGCGTGAAGCCGAAACCCTGATCCGTCTTGCGAGCGCTTGATTACCGCGTCGCTTCGCGCCTCTCAATGACAGGGTTAAGCCGTGCAGGCGACGTTTTTTTCCTTGAGAAGCTGCTGCAGCTCGCCCTGCTCGTACATTTCGCGCGTGATGTCGCAGCCGCCGACGAGCTCGCCCTTCACGTAAATCTGCGGAAAAGTCGGCCAGTTGGAAAACGTTTTCAGTTCCTGGCGGAGCTCGGGGTCGGCGAGGATATTGACGTCTTTATAGGTCACGCCAAGCCTGTCGAAAATCTGGATGACGGTGGCGGAAAATCCGCATTGCGGCACCTGCGCGGTGCCTTTCACGAACAGCACTACGTCATTACCGTCAATGATGTCCTGAATTTCTTTAGTCTTGCTCATAATAACCTTTCTACTATTACGCCAGTCAATCCTGCGCCCTACCGGCTACGTGACATAGGCTATTCCCATGACACACGCCTGACTGGAAAAGTTAAGTGGGGCGAGTGACGGGGGACGAACCCGCGACATCCAGAATCACAATCTGGCGCTCTAACCAACTGAGCTACACCCGCCATAAGTAGGGGTTTAGGGATTAGGGATTAGGGGGGATAAAGTCAACAAGAAACCCAAAATCCCACTAATTTACCTTGCTGAAATGCGCTTTCAGGTGTCCCGCCACGAGGGGAGAGACGAACGAGGTGATATCACCGCCAAGCCGAGCGATCTGTTTGACAAACCGGGAGGAAATGAAATGCGTGTTCTCCGAGGCGGTGAGGAAAACCGTCTCGATATCGGGTTTTAAACGGTCGTTCATGCAGGCCATCTGGAATTCGTATTCAAAATCGGATACGGCGCGAAGGCCGCGGATGATGAGTTGCGCCCCCATCTCCTCGGCAAAATTGACAAGCAGCCCCGAAAACATGCGTACCTCGACGCGGCTTTCGAGCCCCGCCGCAAGGATTTCACCGGTAACCAGTTCGGCACGCTGCGCAAGGTCGAACACCGGCGCTTTGCCGGTATCTAGCGCCACCGCGATCACCAACCGGTCCACCACGCGCAGCGCGCGTTTGATGATGTCGGTATGACCGATGGTGATGGGGTCGAATGTGCCGGGGTAAACGCCGATGCGCATGGTTATCTGCCGCTTCTTACTTCGGGTGTTTGCGTAGCTGACAATTGTTTTTCTACGGCACTCCGAATACTGGCTTCAAACTTTGCCAACGCATCCTGTGCAGAAAATTCCTGAGGAAACCAACCATCCCTCTGATAAGCAGCGTAATCCTGAAGAAGCTCCGCTTTAAAATCATTTGAGGGGTGTTCAGCGCAATTCATTTGAATATTTCTCGGTACATGCTGGAAAGTTATACCATTCTCCATAGCTATTTTTACTGCAAACGACTGTTCTACAGACCTTGCGTCAGCAAAAGGAGACATTGTAACCGGCAATTTTCCCTCTTCTTTGACTTTTGCCGCCTGATCGTAAGGAAAGGTTATTTTTTTAAAAAAATCCGTAATGTTGGCTGATTGGCGTTTTCTTCCCATATATCTTATTCTCCGCTAACCTGAGCTATGGTTTCGTCGCCGCCTTCTTCAATGGCTTCGCCTTCCGGCACGGTGACGACGGAAACGACTTTCTCGCCGGCGCCGGTTTTGAGGATGGTGACGCCCTGCGTGTTGCGACCCGCAATGCGCACGCCGTCGAGCGGGCAGCGTATGACCGTACCTTTGTCGGTCATAAGCATGATCTGCGTGCCGGTGAGCCCCACGGGCTGGCTGGCCACGACCTTGCCGTTGCGCTCGCTCGTGATGATGTTCACGATGCCCGAGCCGCCGCGACCAGTGGTGCGGTATTCATAGGCGGAGCTGCGCTTGCCGTAACCGTTTTCGGTGACGGTAAGGATGAACTGTTCGGCGATTTCCATGCCGCGGAAATGCTCGTCGCTGAGCGCGATTTCAGCGACATCGCCTGCTTCCTCCTCGGGCGCTTCATATTGCTCGCCGGTGGCTTCGCGGCGCTTGGCGGCGGCGCGCTTGAGGTAAGCGTAACGCTCTTCCGCCGTGGTGGCGATGCCGCCGAGGATACTCATAGAGACGACTTCGTCGCCGGGGGCGAGTTTCATGCCGCGTACACCGTCGGAGGTGCGGCTCTTGAACACGCGCACGTCGGACACCGAGAAGCGGATACATTTGCCGCTGCGGGCGGCGAGCAGGACGTTGTCTTCCTCATGGCAGACTCGGACGGCGACCAGCTTGTCGCCTTCGTCCATGCGGATGGCGATCTTACCATTGGCACGGATTTCGTGAAAATCCGACAAATCGTTGCGGCGCACGTTGCCCTTCGCGGTGGCGAAGAAAATATGCATGGCGTCCCACTGGGTTTCGTCTTCCGGCAGCGGCATGAAGGTGGTGATGGTCTCGCCTTCCGAAAGCGGGAAGATGTTGACCAGCGCCTTGCCGCGCGTGTTAGCCGCGCCGATGGGGAGGCGGTAGACCTTGAGCTTGTAGACCTGCCCCTTGTTCGAGAAGAACAGCACGGGCGTATGGGTATTGACCACGAGCAGTTCGGTGGTGATGTCCTCGTCGCGGACATCCATGCCCGACTTGCCTTTGCCGCCGCGCCTTTGCGCGCGGTATGCCGCCAGCGGGGTGCGCTTGATATACCCCCCGGAGGTAACCGTGAGCACCATGTCTTCGCGCTGGATAAGGTCTTCGATATCGGCTTCGAACTCCGACATTTCGATGACGGTGCGACGCGGCGTGGCGAATTTTTCCTTGGCGGCGAGAAGCTCGGTGCGGAGGATCCCGTAGAGTTTTTCGCGGTTGCCGAGGATGGCGAGGTATTCTGAGATTTCTGCCGCCAGCTGCTGCATTTCCTCGTCGATTTTATTACGCTCAAGACCGGTTAAGCGCTGCAAACGCAGTTCGAGAATCGCGCGCGCCTGTGCTTCTGTGAATTTGATCTTCCCGTTGTTGATTTCGTTGCCGGAATCGTCGACGAGCTGGAGCAGCGGCAGGATATCGCCGGTGTCCCATTCGCGACTCATCAGCGCTTCGCGTGCAACGTTGGGGTCGGCCGACGCCTTGATGACGGCAATAACTTCGTCGATATTCGCCACCGCGATGCCAAGCCCGATTAAAATATGGGCGCGGTCGCGGGCCTTGCCCAGCAGGAAATTCGTGCGCCGCGTGATGACTTCCTCACGGAAGCGGATGAACGAGCGGATCACATGCTTCAGGTTCATAAGCTCCGGGCGGCCGTTGTCGAGCGCGAGCATGTTGACGCCAAAGCTGGTTTGCAGCGGGGTGAAACTGTAGAGCTGGTTGAGCACTACGTCCGGCACTGCGTCTTTTTTGCATTCCACGACGACGCGCACGCCCGATTTATCCGATTCGTCGCGCAGGTCGGAGATGCCTTCGATGCGTTTTTCATGCACCAGCTCGGCCATGCGCTCGATCATGCGCGCCTTGTTCACCTGATAGGGGATCTCACTGATGATGATGGCGTAGCGGCCGGGGCGGATTTCCTCGATCTCGGTTTTCCCGCGCATGATCACCGAACCGCGGCCCGTGAGCATGGCGCTGCGTGCGCCGGAACGGCCAAGGATAATGCCGCCAGTCGGAAAATCCGGGCCGGGGCATACTTCCATCATTTCCTCGATGGTGACTTCGGGGTTGTCGAGATACATGCAGCAGGCGTCGATCACTTCGCCGAGGTTGTGCGTGGGGATGTTAGTGGCCATGCCGACCGCGATGCCGCCCGCACCGTTGACGAGAATATTGGGAAACGCCGCCGGGAGCACTTTGGGTTCTTTTTCGGAACCATCATAGTTTTCCTGCCAGTCGACGGTGTCTTTGTCGATATCGTCGAGCAGGGCGTGCGCGGCTTTGGCGAGGCGGGATTCGGTGTAACGCATGGCCGCCGCGTTGTCGCCGTCCATGGAACCGAAGTTCCCCTGACCGTCGACCAGCGGCAGCTCCATCGAGAAAGGCTGC
>CAZBUX010000040.1:0-10564 GCA_964495185.1 uncultured Rickettsiales bacterium
TCGGCGCCATGGATGAGATGTTCGAGATCATCACGTGGAAACAGCTCAAGCTGCACCACAAGCCGATCGTGATCTTCAACTACCAGCACTACTGGGATCCGCTCATCAGCCTGATGGACAACATCATCGACAACGGTTTCGCAAGGCCGGAAACCGCAGGGTATTTCAACGTGGTGGACCGCGTGGAAGCCATCCTCGAAGTGCTGAATTATTAAATAACAACAGGTTGTTCAATACCGGCTTTCACGCAACTGTCATACATGGCCCATATCGCTCTGGTATAATAGGGCCATGAGCGATCGAGACGAAACCGCGAAAAAGCCCGCAGGCATGAGCCGCCGCTTCTTTTTAGGAAGAGGCGCCGCCGCTGCGGCGGGTGTAACTGTGCCGCGAGTTGATCCCTCCGCACCGGCTCATAGGGATGCGGAGCGCATTAACGAACTGCTCGGTCAATTCGGCAAAGCATGCGCGGAATCCAAACGTGCCGAAGAGGAACTCACCGACATACACAATTTCATGGATCCTGAGCATGGACGGATGTTTTATGATACCGTCAAGACAAAAGATTTTGCTGGTCAGCTGACGGGAGATATACAGCAGATGCAGGCGCATCTGACCGCAAGAAAAGCTGCATTTGAAGCATTGCGCAGTGTACTTAGCGATACGCCGTTTGCCGTGCCTTTTTCCACCGAAGATCAGGCGCACAGCGTCATAACCGCCGCGATGAAAGGAAGTAAGATTACGCCCGCAACCCTTGAAGAAGCATTCACCGGCGACCAGCAAAGGCTTCAGGGACTGCTCGATTTCGCGGTGGGAAACTACGATGAAATCCTTAAAACACAGGCAGCCCAGCGGGCGGCGTCCTATGCGCTGGCGGAAGCGTTTCCATATGATCGCGGGGGGCGTCTTAGTTCCGGTACGGGGCCGGAAGGCATGTCGCCGCAGGAGTTCTGGCGCCTTCCGCCCGAGAAAGTGGTTAGTCATGTTAAAGAGGTAAGAGCGCGGAAGGAAGAAGCGGAAGCTGCCAGGAGAGATAAAGAAAGCGAAAATGGCTACCAGGAAAAGTGCAGGGATGCCGTTGCCGGGCTCGGACGGTTTTTTGGCCTTAGGTTTAAAAGCAGGGATGGGAATTTCGTCGCCAGCATGGAATGGCCTGAAAATGCCGATATGCATCGTTTTGAAGGCGCGATGCGGGCGCTTGTAGCGTCAGGCAGCCGATATGGCTTTATGCGTGAGAACGACCCCGCAGGAGGCGCGATTCCCGCCGGGCATGAATTTTTCAAGGGCACGCTTGCTCCCGGAAACCAGGTCGCTTTCTCCCTGCCTCAACATGCGGCGATCATGCTGGTGGAAGAAATATCCAGAGTCCGGAACGATGAATTCTATTTTGATCCCACTCAGTCACGTCTGCGAAGCGAGCGTCTGCCGGAGACGGCCCGTGAATATCTTGAGAAAAAAGAAAACGTGAATCAGGCGGTTGAACGCCTGGAATGCCTGCGGACTTTCGGCGGCGGTAAGTGGGCGCAGAAGGTAAGTAAAAAAGACGATTCGGGGCCGCAAAAGACTGTGTTTTAAAACCCTTCGCCGAGTCCCACACTTTCCCATGTGGACGGCATCATCGAAGTGCCCAGCGAGAAGCGGCAATAGGTGAAGCCTTCGTTCCACCCGCTTTTATACATGTCGCTGCCGCCCATCTCAGGGCGTTTTTTGAAGCCGTACATGACCTTGTATTCCCAGCCGCCCTGCGCCGACATGCCAGAATCGCAGCCGTCTTCCCAGCCGAGCTGGTATTCCGGCGGGCCGGCGGGATCGACGGTGAGCAGCATCATCGGGCGGCAGGCGCCAAGCCAGATGAGCCCGAAGGCGAGGAAACCGTAGCGCAGCGCGTTTTTCATACGGCGGCGCTGAGAGGTGCGGCGGGTATGGAGGCACGCTCGGCGAAATTCTGCGGCAGCGCCTTGCGCGTGCGCAGGCGCACGGCTTCGCTGCGGCGCACGGCTTCGCCGACCACGGCGCCGTCGGGGGTGAGGGCATCCACGACTTTTTCAGCGGCGGATTTGCGTGCCTGCATGTAATCGGTGGTGATTTTCGTCACGGCCTCTTTGGTGAAGCCGGGCAGGCGTGCGGTAAGTTCAGAATTAAGCACCGCCGCGGCGCGTCCCTTGGGGTCGAACGCGTCGGCAAGCGCCTGATGCTCGGCGACCTGACCGCGGGCGTTGGCGTAGATATGCACGGCGGGTTCGCGGCCCTGCGGCCCGCGCGTCTGCACCAGCGATTCCACCAGCGTTTCGGCTTTTTCCTCCGGCAGGGTATTGGCGCCCGGCGGCAGGGGCTGGGCGAGCTGCGTTTTCAGCTCGGCGAGGAAGGCGTCGTCGTCGAGCAGCTTGCGGGAGGCGAGCATGTCGTCGCGGCGGTTGATGAGTATGCTCTGGATGCCGACGGTGGAGCTGTATTTCATGCGGGTGTGGTCGGTGACGGCGTCGAGGCGGCGCATGGAGTGGAAATGCCCGTCGGCCAGTGCTTCGGCGAACGCGCCTTTCGGGTAGAGCGCGACGATGAAGGCATCGCAGACGCGTTTCTGTTCCTCGCGGAAGCGGTCGAAGGCGGCGGTGTCGTTTACGTCGCGGCCTACATAGGCCTGGCGCAGGTTTAGCATGAAAGCAGCGCGCTTGTCGCCGCCGAGCGCGCCTTCGGCAATGGGAGCTGCTTCAAGGGTGGGGGCCGTGGCCGCAAGCGGGGCGGGGACGGCTTCTTTCGTGGCTTTTGCTTCGGCGCTGCGGCGGGGATTATAGCGCTCACGCAGTTCGTCGTTGAACGCCTTGGAGAATTTGGGCAGCAGGAAATGCAGAGCGAGCACGGCGGAGGAGGCAAGCGCGCCGATACCCAGCCCGCGTGGAATAAGTTCGGCGATTTCGCGCTCCTTATCCATGATTTTCAATGTAGCCATGCTGGCGACGGTGGCGGCGGCACCTGCTTCCAGCACCGGGGCAGCGGGCATACGGCGGGCGGCCTTGGCTTCTTTCTTCTTCCTGATTTCTTCCTCTTTCATTTCGGAAGCGGAAAGAATCGGCGCTTCTTCTTTTACGCCGATGGCGCGTTTGGCAATGCGGACCGCATGCGAGAAGTAGCGGTCGTCGAGTTCTTCGTCGAGCGTGCGGGTGGCGGTGGGGAAGCGCGAGCGCAGGCCGAGCATGACGCTCATGGTGGCGATGGCGCCGACGATTTTGCTGGCGAGAATAACGCGCAGGTTCTGCCCGTTGCCGAGCATTTTCTGGAAGCCGACATTGGTGAGCGTCGCGCTGGTGGCGATGAGGGTGGAATCGACGAGGTTTTCGGCCTGGAAATGCTTATAGGCTTCGAGCTTCTGTTTGTAGCGCGGATCGTTTTCGCCGACATGCTCATGCTGCCGCCAGAGCGCGAGGGATTTTTCGCCCATCTTCGTGAAGCGGTTGTCGAAGGCGCTTTTTACGCCGCCGATGAGCGCGTCGATGGGTTTGTAAAGAAAGCGCTTGAGCGCGACATATACGAAAAACGCGCTGGTATCGCCGAGGAACTCGCCGCCCCACACATGCCTGTGCGTGACGTCGTGGCTTTTGCTGCCGAATTTCGTCTGGAACCATTTGCTGACCGGCGGGTCGATGAAATCGGTGGCCCAGCACGCAAATGTCTGCTGCACGCCATAGGCGATCTCGCGCCCGGTGCGCTTGTCGCGCGGGAGGTCTTTGCTTGCGATATCGGGAAGGTCGGTGGCGGCGGATTCCATAAATATGCGGATAATGGTTTCAACTTATTAACTCTCATAATGTGATTGAGAATCATTTGCAACTATAATATGCGAGTGAGTCGCATTTGCTTCCCATGAACATATAAATATCAGTTGGTTAATTTGATATATTTGTCCCGGCGCAGGGCGGGATGGCGAGATGGCTAAAAAAGCTTCACCGCTACCGTCATTCCCTGTTCGGTGGGAATCAGCGTGGAGAAATATTTGCTCTCATCGGCCAGACGTTTGCCGAAACGGCGCATGGATTCCCATGTCGACGGCGTCATGTCGGGCGGCGGGGCGTCGAGGCCGATGGTGCCGAAAAGCAGCGTGTTGTCGGCGACGATCAGGCCGTAGGGGCGTACGTTTTCCTCGGCCCAGTCGAGGTAATGGTTATAGTTTTGCTTGTCGGCGTCGATGAACACCATGTCGAACGGCCCTTGCGGCGTGAGCGTTTGCAGCGTGGCGCGGGCGTCGCCTTCGAGCATGGTGATACGGTCGCGTACCTCCGACTGGTCGAAGAAGTGCCGCGCCATGTGGATATGCTCGGGGTCTTTATTTAGCGTGTAGAGATGCCCGCCTTCGGGCAGGGCGCGTGCCATCCATATCGCCGAATACCCTGCCAGCGTGCCGATCTCCACCACGGTTTTCGTGCCGTGCAGCACCATCAGCATCTGCAGCAGCTTGCCTTCTTCGGGGCCGATATGGATGAAGATGTTCAGCTTGCGCAACATGTCGTCGATGCTGGCGAGTAACGCGTCTTGCGGCGCGTAGAGCTTGCGGATATAGTCGAGGCTGGGTGTGGACGCGCTGCGTGACATGCTGTTACTCAATATTCAGGAAACTATACTAGCCGGCCATGCTGACAGCAACCGAGATATCGTCGCTACCTGCCTCGCTTACCGGCCAGGAATGGTATATGCGCGAGGCCGACGAGCGGCTGGCGATGGCGCTTTCGCAGCGCTGCGGGCTGCCCGATATACTGGCGCGGATCATGGCGGCGCGCGGGGTGGATATCGATGCGGCGGAGCATTTCCTGAATCCGACGCTCAAAGAATTCATGCCAGACCCGTCGCACCTGAAAGACATGGACGCTGCCGCCGAGCGCGTGGCAAGCGCCGTGATGCAGGGCGAGCGCGTGGCGGTATTCGGTGATTACGACGTGGACGGCGCGACGTCGTCGGCGCTGCTTCTGCGTTTCCTGCGCGCGGTGGAGGGGCATGCGACCGCCTATATTCCCGACCGCATGAGCGAAGGCTACGGCCCGAACACGCCCGCGCTGCTTTCGCTTAAGAAACAGGGCGCGTCGGTGGTGATTACCGTCGATTGCGGTACGCTCGCGTTTGAGCCGCTGGCGGCCGCGCATGAGGCGGGGCTGGACGTCATCGTCATCGACCATCACATGGGCGAGGCAAGGTTGCCCAAGGCGCTGGCGGTCGTAAACCCCAACCGCGCCGACGAAGATTCCCCCCACCGCCAGATGGCCGCTGTTGGCGTGGCGTTTCTGCTCGCAGTTGCGGTAAACCGGAAATTGCGGGAGATGGGGTGGTACGCAAAACGCGCGGAGCCCGATCTTCGCCAGCTGCTCGACCTCGTGGCGCTCGGCACGGTGTGTGACGTGGTGCCGCTGACCGGCGTCAACCGGGCATATGTGAAGCAGGGGCTTAAGATTATGGCGGCGCGCGGGAATCTGGGGCTGCGCACGGTGTTCGATCTCGCGCAGATCGACGCGGTGCCGAGCGTCTACCATGCCGGTTTCGTGGTTGGGCCGCGGATCAATGCGGGCGGGCGGGTCGGTAAATCCGACCTCGGCGTGCGGCTGCTTTCGACGGAAGACCCGGCGGAAGCTTTGGGGCTGGCCAAAGAACTGGAACAGCATAACGAGGAGCGCAAAGCCATCGAGGCGATGGTGCTTGAACAGGCGATGGCGCAGGCGGAAATGCAGCCTGAGGACGCGCCGTTGCTTGCGATCTCAAGCGAAGGCTGGCACGCCGGAGTGATTGGTATCGTGGCGGGGCGGATCAAGGAGCGCTTCCACAAGCCGGTAGCGGTGATCGCGTTTAAAGACGGCATCGGCAAGGCTTCGGCGCGCTCGGTAACGGGGTTCGATTTCGGCGCGGCGGTGATCGCGGCGCGGGATTCGGGGCTGCTGCTGGCGGGCGGCGGCCATGCGATGGCGGCGGGGTTTACCGTGGAGGCGGACAAGCTTGCGGCGCTGGCGGCGTTTCTTTCGTCGCGCGCGGTGTCGCAACTCGGTACGGAAAGCCGCAGGCGCAGGCTGGTATTCGACGGAATGGTGCATCCGGGCGGCGCTACGGTGGAGCTGGCCGATACGCTGGAGCGGCTCGGTCCCTTCGGGCAGGGCAATCCCAATATCCGGCTTATGCTGCCGCGCGTCACCAACATCGCGCCCGGCTGGGTGGGCGCCGACAAGCAGCATATCAAGACCTTATTCGGCGACCCGCTCAGCAACGCGCGGCTTCCCGGCATCGCTTTCCGCGCGGCGGGCACGGCGCTTGGCGACGCGCTGCTTACCACGCGCGGCAAGACTATCGCGGTGGCGGGCCAGCTTAAACTGCAGGAATGGCAGGGAAAGCGCAGCGTGAGTTTTCATATCGAGGATGTTGCCCTGTCATCCTGAGCGCAGCGAAGGATAACAATAATTAATTAAAACCATACCAGTTTAGTAGATATTGACCTCGGCGCTTTCATGCGGGTACAAAGGTGGCCATGACCGCCGTCCTCGCCCGCACCATCTACCGGCTTAAAAAGCCCAGCATCATCCCCGGATTCAAAATCACGCTGGGGTTTACGCTGGCGTACCTGCTCATCATCGTAGTGGTCCCGCTCATGGGCCTTTTCTTTAAAACAGCCACGCTTACCCTGCCTGAATTCTGGCATGCCGTAACATCGGAACGCGTCATGCACGCCTATAAGATCAGCTTCGGCCTCGCGTTTATCGCCGCACTCGTCAACTGCGTATTCGGGCTGGCGCTGGCGTGGATTCTGGCGCGCTACCGTTTTCCCGGTAAGAAAATCGTGGACGCCATGGTCGACCTTCCGTTCGCGCTGCCCACCGCGGTTGCGGGCATTGCGCTTACCGCCCTTTACGCGCCCAACGGCTGGGTGGGGCAATATCTCGCCGCGATGGATATCAAGGTCGCTTTCACGCCGGTCGGCATACTCATCGCGCTGATGTTCGTCGGCATGCCCTTTGTGGTGCGTACCGTCGAGCCCATCCTGCAGGACGTCGAGCAGGAGCTGGAGGAAGCCGCCATGAGCCTTGGCGCCACGCGCTGGCAGACCTTCTGGCAGGTGATTTTCCCGACCATCCTGCCGGCGCTGCTCACCGGCTTTGCCATGTCGTTCGCGCGCGGGCTCGGTGAATACGGCTCGGTAATTTTCATCGCCGGGAACCTGCCCAACGTCTCGGAAATCGTGCCGCTGATCATCGTGATCAAGCTCGAGCAATACGATTATGCCGGTGCCACCGCCATCGCCTGCGTGATGCTCGGCGTATCGTTCATCATGCTCTTCGTCATCAACTGGCTCCAGAAATGGACCGGCAGCCGTTCGGCGGATAAAATATGAAACAGCGCCTCCCCACTTCCGATCCCGGCTGGGTGATGGCGCTGTTGATGTTCGCCGGCCTTGGCTATGTCGCCGTGCTGGTGGCACTGCCGATGGCGGCGGTGTTCGCCGAGGCGTTCTCGCAGGGCTGGCAGGCTTACCTGAACGCGCTCACCGATCCGCAGGCGCTTTCGGCCATTCGCCTTACGCTGCTGGTGGCGGTGATCGCTGTGCCGTGTAACCTCGTATTCGGGGTAGCTGCGTCATGGGCGATCGCCAAATTCGATTTCGCTGGCAAGCGGTTGCTGATCACTTTCATCGATTTGCCGTTTTCGGTGTCGCCGGTGATTTCCGGCGTGATTTATGTGCTGCTGTTCGGTAGCGGGAGCATCTTTGGCCAGTGGCTTGCCGAACACGACATCCAGATCGTATTCGCCGTACCCGGGCTGGTGATCGCCACGATTTTCGTGACCTTCCCGTTTGTCGCCCGCGAGATCATTCCGCTTATGGAGGAGCAGGGGACCGAGGAAGAGGAAGCCGCGATCATGATGGGCGCCTCGGGCATCCGCACGTTCTTCTCGGTGACGCTCCCCAACATCAAATGGGCGCTGCTTTACGGGGTGCTTTTGTGCAACGCGCGCGCGATGGGTGAGTTCGGTGCGGTATCGGTGGTATCGGGTCATATACGCGGGGCGACCAATACCATCCCCCTGCACGTGGAAATCCTTTATAACGAGTATAATTTTGCTGCCGCTTTCGCGGTGGCCTCCGTGTTAACCATACTGGCGCTGGTCACGCTCTTGCTTAAGACCGTAATCGAGCTTAAGTTCTCAGGCGAATTCAGCACTTCTAAGAAAGCACACTGATGGCAGTCGAAGTACGAAACCTCTCCAAGCGCTTCGGCGATTTTGCCGCGCTCTCCGACGTCAACCTCAACGTCAAGGACGGCGAGCTGGTCGCTCTCCTCGGGCCGTCGGGCTCAGGGAAAACGACGCTGCTGCGCATCATCGCCGGGTTGGAATTCGCCGATAGCGGCAACGTCATGATCGACGGCGAGGAAGCCAGCCGCATGCATGTGAAGGAGCGTAATGTCGGCTTCGTGTTCCAGCATTATGCGCTTTTCAGGCACATGACCGTATTCGACAACGTCGCCTTTGGACTTCGCGTCCGCCCGAAAGACATCCGCCCCAGCCGCAGCGAAATCGCCGACCGCGTCATGGCGCTTCTGAAGCTGGTGCATCTGGATAAATTCTACGACCGCTATCCCTCGCAGCTTTCCGGCGGGCAGCGGCAACGCGTGGCGCTCGCCCGTTCGCTGGCGGTGGAGCCGAAGTTACTGCTGCTTGACGAACCCTTCGGCGCGCTCGACGCCAAAGTGCGTAAGGAGCTGCGCCGCTGGCTGCGCCGCCTGCACGACAATATCCACATCACCAGCATTTTCGTTACCCACGACCAGGAAGAGGCGATGGAAGTCTCCGACCGCGTGGTGGTGATGAACCATGGCCGCGTCGAGCAGGTTGGCACGCCGGAAGTGGTGTATCACCAGCCTGCCAACGGCTTCGTCTACGATTTCCTCGGCAATTTCAACGAATTCGCCGGGTGGAAAGACAAGAACGGCGACGTACACCTCGCCGAGGACGATATGTGGAAAGCCAAGCAGCAGGTGCCCTCCGAAAAATCCTCCATCCGCGCCCACTGGCTGAACCGGTATCCCGAGCTGGTCGGCGCTATCCGCAAGATCATGCCGGGCCTGCCGCTGCCGCCGGACGTCGCCCACGACCCGCTCGCGCCTGCGATGGTGATGAAGCCCGACATGCGCGCGCTGCTTTCCGAGCGCGGCACGCCGGTGCGCGTATTCGCCCGCCCGCACGAGATGTTCATTACCAAGACGCCCGACGACGCGCATGAATACATCCCCGTGGAAATCGTCCACATGAACCCCGCCGGGTCGCTCGCCAAGCTGGAACTCCAGCGCAAGAACGGCACCATATTGCAGGCGGAAGTCGCCAAGAACATCATCGACATGCTGACGCTTAAAAAGCAGGATCAGGTGTTCGTGAGGCCGAAGCAGATCCGCGTATTCGAATGAACTACAAAAACCTCCCCAACTACCTGACCTACCTGCGCATCATCGCCATCCCGGCGCTGTGCGTGGTGTTTTACCTTGAAGGCGGGTGGTCGCGCTATCTTTCGGCGGGGATTTTCGCCGCTGCGGCGGTGACCGACTGGCTCGACGGCTATGTGGCGCGGGCGCTGAAGGCGCAGTCAGCCATCGGCCGCTTCCTCGACCCCATCGCCGATAAACTGCTGGTGGCCACCGCGCTCATGCTGCTGGTGGGTGAGAAGCGCCACGGCTACGCCGACGGGCAGGCCATGATGATCCCTGCCATCGCCATCGTCTGCCGGGAAATACTGGTGTCGGGCCTGCGCGAATTCCTCGCTGAAATCCGTATCGGCGTGCCGGTGTCGAAACTCGCCAAATGGAAAACCGGCGCGCAGATGGGGGCGATTTTCATGCTGCTGCTTGGCAATGCCGGTCCGACATGGCTTTCCGCCGGTATATTCGGCAACTTCCTGCTCTGCGTGGCCGCAGTGCTGACGCTGGTGACGGGGTACGCGTATTTCCAGGTGGGCTGGAAACACATGAATACGGACGTATAAATCACCCGTTATTGCGAGGAGCGTAGCGACGCGGCAATCCAGCCTAAGCGCCATGGGCGCAATATAGTAACTATCCGTGCCTAGAATGGCACACTGGATTGCTTCGCTTACGCTTCGCAATGACGAGGAGGGGACTAGCGTTTCACCCGCTCGCTATACGCGCTCATCAGCGTTTCACACGCGCGGCCTACCTGGAACGAATATTCGCCGATTTCGCGGATCGGCGTCACTTCGGCGGCGGTGCCGGTTAAGAACACTTCGCTCGCGTTTTTCAGCTCTTCAGGCTTGATATGGCGTTCGATGACGTCGAATTTATTCTCGCGCGCCAGTTCCATCACCGTGCGGCGGGTGATGCCGTCGAGAAAGCAATCGGGGGTAGGGGTGTGCAGCGCGCCGTCGATGATCATGAATAAATTGGCGCCGGTGGCTTCGGCGAGCAGGCCGCGATAATCGAGCATCAGCGCGTCGTCGTACCCGTCCTGCTCGGCGGGGTGTTTGTAAAGCGTGCAGTTAATGTAGAGCCCGGCGGCTTTGATGGCGGTGGGCGCGTTGTTGGGGGCGGGGCGGGCC
>CAZBUX010000041.1:0-10501 GCA_964495185.1 uncultured Rickettsiales bacterium
GCCGCTGCCGATGGGCCAGGCCATGGGCGGTTCCATCATGGAGAGCAGGGCGGTGGTCAGAACCAGCGAGCCGATAAGCAGGGAAACGCGCAGCCACATATAAGTGACCGCATGGCCGCGGAACATTTTAGCGCCCCATGCCAGCGGCACGAATACCAGCAACAGGCTGGCGAGCCCGAGCAGTTGCAGGATCAGGTCTGCGACCAGCGCTCCGGTATAGCCCCCGGCGTTGGTGACGCTGTTGCCGGTGGAGCGGTTAAGCGAAGGGTCGGCCTGATTATAGGTGGCGAAACAGAGCAACAGGTACAAAGAAAGAAGGCAAAGCGCCGCCCCGGCCAGTACTCTCAGGGGGTTACGCGCCGTATAGGACGTTTTGGGCTTTGTGACGGTTCGTGATGCCATAGGCCTCATTGACTAGCAGAAATTATAAGTATGTTAAAGATTTTCTCGCATAATAAAACCCTGATTATCATGGCCCCTGTCGCGGCCTTGTAGTAAGCTTCGGAGCCTATGACTTCATCTGCCGCCAAGACCAGTACCCTGCTACGCGAGATCGTCGCCTCCTGTCAGCAGGGCGGGACGATTACGGTCGGCGAATTCCTCAACCGGCTTGGCGAGCGCAGTTTCTGCCTCGCCATCCTCGTTTTCGCATTACTCACGCTGGTGGCGGGCATCATCCCCGGTTTTTCCACGGTGGCCGGCGTGCCCATCATACTTATGGGGCTGCAAATGGCGGTCGGGATGGAAGCCATATGGCTGCCGAAAAAACTGGCCGACAAGGAAATCCCTATGGCCGCGCTCAACCTCCTGGTGTCGAAGGCACTGCCTCACCTTATCCGCATCGAAAAATTGCTCAAGCCCCGCTGGCTGTGGGTAAGTTCGCCGCTGGGCGAGCGTTTCATCGCGCTGAATATTGTTGCCGCCGCCGCGGTACTTTCCATGCCCATCCCCGGCGGTAATTTCCTGCCAAGCCTCAGTATTTCGATTCTGGCGCTGGCGCTCCTCGAACGCGACGGCGTTTTTCTCCTCATCGCCCTCATGACCGGTGTGGGCGTCGTCATTTTCATGTACGAGCTGATCAAGGCCGCTGCCGGGGAATTGTTCGCTTGGGTAGGAACGTTTTTTTAGCGCTTGCAGAGGCTATTTCCTTGCCCCATAATCCGCCAAGGCTGGCGGTGGGCGAAGCAGCCGCAAACCCGGTCAGGTCCGAAAGGAAGCAGCCGTAGCGGAAGCGCCTCGGGTCACCGCCAGTCCCAAAGAGCGTTGCTAGTTGCCCGTTGCTAGTTGCTCGCTTTTTTACCTTTAACGAGCAACAAGCAACGAGCAACGAATTCTATGGAATACCGCGTCCTCGCCCGTAAATACCGTCCCACGACGTTTGCCGACCTCATCGGTCAGGAAGTATTAGTCCGCACACTGACTAATGCCATTGCGGGCGGGCGTATCGCGCATGCGTTCCTTCTCACCGGCATTCGCGGCGTCGGCAAAACCACCACGGCGCGCATCATCGCCCGCGCACTCAATTGCATTGGCGAGGACGGCAAGGGCGGCCCGACGATTTCTCCTTGCGGCGTATGCGCCAACTGCACCATGATTGCCGACGACCGTCATGTCGATATTTTAGAAATGGACGCCGCCAGCCACACCGGCGTCGACGATATCCGCGAGCTGATCGAAACCGTGCGCTACCTGCCGAGTTCCGCCCGCTATAAAATCTACATCATCGACGAAGTGCACATGCTCTCAAGCAGCGCTTTCAACGCGCTTCTTAAAACGCTGGAAGAGCCACCGCCGCACGTGAAATTCGTATTCGCCACCACTGAATCGCGCAAGATTCCCGTCACCATCTTATCCCGCTGCCAGCGTTTCGACCTGAAGCGCGTCGAGCGCGACGTATTGGCGAAACATCTGGGCGCGATTGCATCCAAAGAAGGCGTATCCATCGAGGAAGAGGCGCTCGCGCTCGTCGCGCAGGCGGGCGAGGGCTCGGTGCGCGACGCGTTGTCGCTGCTTGACCAGGCCATGGCCAGTGCCGACGCCGCCACCATCACCGCCGCCGATATCCGCCGTATGATCGGCGCAGGCGACAACGCCGCGAGTTTCGACCTGCTCAGCACGCTCCTGCGCGGCGATATCGCCGGCGCGCTGGCGAAAGTCGACGCGCAGTATACCGCCGGTGTCGATCCGCTCCTCATGGTGCAGGACGCGCTGGAAGCCGCCCATCTGGTTACCCGGGTGAAAGTCGCGCCCGGCGCGCTTTCCGACGTGACGCTCTCGCAACAGGATCGCGAAGGCGCGAAATCCCTCGCCGATGCCGCCTCCATGCCCGTGCTCACGCGCCTCTGGCAGATGCTTCTCAAAGGCATATCGGAAGTGCGGATGGCCCCGTCGCCGGTCGCCGCGCTCGAAATGCTGCTCGTGCGTATCGCCTATGCGGCGCAACTGCCTACGCCCGCTGACGTCATCCGCAGCGAGTCCGGTTCTGCGCCTGCCGCCGCCGAAGCTCCTGCCGCAAAACCAAAGCTGGAGCTGGTGAACAGCGCGCCCGCGCCGACGGCTACGCTTGCCGTTGCCGATTTTGCCGAAGCCGTTGCGCTTTTTGACCGCCACCGCGAACCGCTGCTCTACACTCATCTGCGGCGCGACGCGCGCCTCGTGGCGTTCGAGCCGGGGAAGATCGAGATCAGGCTTACTGCGCAGTTGCCGCGCGATTTCGCCGCCAAGGTCGGAGCCGCGCTTACCGGCTGGACCGGCCAGCCGTGGAAAGTCGTGATTTCCGAAGACGAAGGCGCGCCTACGCTGCACGAGCAGGACACGGCGAAAAAAGCCCAGCAGATCGAAGAAGCCGCCGCGCACCCGCTGGTGTCCAGCGTGCTTGACCAGTTTCCCGGCGCGAAAGTCGTCGGCGTTAAAACCAATGCATAATCAAGGAGCGAAAAAATGAACCTACAGAAAATGATGCAGCAGGCACAGCAGATGCAGCAGAAAATCGGCGAGTTGCAGGCGCGTCTCGAAAGCCAGGAAATAGACGGCAGCGCCGGCGGCGGCCTGGTCAAAGTGAAAATGTCCGGCAAGAACCAGTTGCTGAAAGTCGATATCGACGCGAGCCTGCTCAAGCCCGAGGAAAAAGAAGTGCTGGAAGATTTGCTCATCGCCGCCCACGCCGACGCGCGTGGCAAGATCGACGCGACGTTCAACGACCAGATGGGCCAGCTTACTGGCGGGCTGCAACTGCCACCGGGACTTAAGCTGCCGTTTTGATGAACGCTCACAACGACATCGACGAACTCATCCGGCTGTTTTCGAAATTGCCCGGCCTCGGCCCGCGTTCGGCGCGGCGTGCGGTATTGCACCTTTTGCGTTACCGCGAGCAATCCATGCTGCCGCTGGCACAGGCGATGGCAAGCGCCATGGCCTCGGTGAAAACCTGCGCCGACTGCGGTAATCTCGACACCCACGATCCCTGTGCCATCTGCACCGATGCCCGCCGCGACGCGTCCATTCTCTGCGTGGTGGAAGAACTTGCAGATCTCTGGGCCATCGAGCGCTGCAATTTATTCAAAGGCCGCTATCACGTGCTCGGCGGCACGCTTTCGGCGCTCGACGATCGCGGCCCGTCGCAACTCAACATCGAACCGCTCATCCGCCGCGCGGGCACGGACGAAGTAAAAGAAGTCATCCTTGCCACCAACGCCACGCTGGAAGGCATGACCACCGCACATTACCTGACCTCGCGGCTTTCCGAGTGCAACGTCAGTATCTCGCGCCTCGCGCAGGGCATCCCCATCGGCGGCGAGCTGGATTATCTGGACGACGGAACGCTGGGCACGGCGCTGAAGGCAAGATTGCCGTTCTGATTACAGCTTGAGCTTCTTAAAAACCTTCTCCGGTATGTGGCAGATGATCAGCATGATGAACTGCCAGAACCAAGGCACGTAGATCGCGTTTTTGCCCTTATCCATCGCTTTCAGGATTTGCGCGGCCACGTATTCGCGTCCGGCCATGAGCGGTGTGTGCATGCCCCATGTCATGGGCGTGTCGGTAAATCCTGGTTTCACGGTCATGACATGCACGCCGCGTTTCGCGTAATAATTGCGCAGCCCCGAAGCAAACGTGGAAAGCGCCGCCTTGGCGCTGCCATAGGTCATGTTGCTCTGTCTGCCGCGATCCCCCGCCACCGAGGAAATGATCACCAGCGTGCCGCCGCCGTGCTGGTACATCTGGTTGGCTACCGCCGAGGCGATCTGCGCCGGGACGGTGTAATTAAGCTGCGTCACTGCGGCGATATCGGCGAGGTCGTTTACGTCGGCGCTGCCCATGCTCCCTGCGGCGATCACCACATGCGACGCGTCCCCCGCATCGGCTACGAACGCTGCAGCGTCGAAACGCGGCGAGGCGAGGTCGATAACCATCGTGCGGCAGGCGACGCCTGCGCGCGCCGTCAGGTCGCCTGCAAGCAGTTCCAGCTCGTCGGCGTCGCGTCCGGCGAGGATCATTTCGAAGCCGCGCGCGGCGAGCCCGCGGCACACGGATTGCGCCAGCGATGAGGTGGCGCCGACGACGAGCGCGATGCGGTTATTGCGGATGTTTGCTGAGGTACTCATATTTCCAGTGATCGTAATAGCCGAGATTGAACAAAGCGATGGTTTTTAATCGTTCGGGATCGAAAAGTTCGCCCGAGACGATCAGTTGCAGTTTTTCGTAGTATTGCGCAAGCTCGTGTTTCATGGGTCGCAAGCTGTGTTTCTGCAGGGCTTTCAGGTAGCCCTGCGGTAGCTTACGGCGAAAATGCCCGATGTAAAACACCTGTTTTTGCGGCACCGGCAGGCGTGCGAGCAGCGGGTCGGCCAGCGCCAGCTCGTCGATCATATGCACCTTGGGCCCGGCGTAAAACCCGCTCATGCCGATGAAATAGGATTTCAGCACCGGCGGCGGCACGGCCTGCGCCAGCGCTTTGCCTTTCTCCGCGAATTTATACTGTCCTTCCGTGCGGGCGCGAAGCGGGTTGTAGGTAATGAACAACCGGTTGCCGGCGAATGTCACGCGCGCGTCCATGACGCGGCCGATGAGCGGAATACAGCTTGTGCAATTCCTGCGGATAGCTTCGAACTGGTATGGCGCGATATAAGCGGTCATCAGCAGGCATCCCAGTGCGAATAATATATCGACGCGCACCACCCGCGGGCAGCAGGCGTAAAACAGCCACGCGCTGCAAAACACCGGCAGCGCCCAGAATCGTCCCGCCATGTAATCGCCGCCGATATAAACGACATAGGCGCAACTAAGGTAAATCCCCGCTGCCAGCGCTGGCGCGAGCCGGAACACGGCAAAACGTTTCGGAAGCGCGAAGACCATGAGCGGTGCAAACAGGATCAGCATCCCCGGCGTATCCTTGAAAAAAAGATACAGCGAATAATGAAATCCCTGCTCAATATATTGCGCGAGCGTAAGCCCGCTATCGAGCTTGGCGTATTTGGTATTGGGAAAAAGAAACCCGTAATAAAACAGCGAAAAGCACAGCCATGCCATAAGCGGCGCAAACCCCGCGATAACCTGGCCCCAGCGTATGCGTCCGCGCTGGAAATACGCCGCGTAAGCAAGCGCCGGGGCATAAAGGAACACCATATCCAGCCGGTTGAGCATGGCGAGTGCCGCCGTGAGTGATGCGTAAAGCCAGAAGCGCTTATGCTCGTATTTGTTGAGTACGATATGCCCGAACACCGCGAACAGCAGGTAGGAAAGCGGGTTTTCCATTCCCGATGTCGTGTAGTCGATGAACGACTTGGAATAAAACAGCGGCAGCAGGAAACAGCTAAGCGCGATCAGCACCGGCCCGCGGACGCTGTAGAGCGTGAGGGCAATCGCGAGCATCGTGCAGGAAACCGAAAGGATGATCGTATCGAGGAATAAATTCGGCAGCACGCCGTAAAGCGGCATATGCAGGAACATCCACAGCGGATGCGTATAGGCCTGCACGCGCTCGGCGATATTCCAGCGCAGGCCATAACCTTGAAAGAAATTATCGATGACGCGGAAGGTGATGTAGGCGTCCTCGGCCACCCATGCGCGGGCGGTGATGAACAGCGTAAAACCCACGCAGGCAAGAATCAGCACGGCGACGTCCCACCGGCGGTAGCGCCGTGGCGTCAGCGCGCCTGTTTCCATTGCAGTCTCTCGGACATCAGCGAGGAAAAGCGGTTCTGCGGATCGATGTCGCGCACGATTTCGCACCAGTCGCGCGCCTGTTGCCCGTACATGGCGAAAAATGTCTCCGGCGTAAGCTGCGCGTCCTTGGCAAGGTAGGTCCTGCCGCCGTGTTCTGCCACCCAGCGGTCGAGCTGGGGCAGGGCGGAGCGTACGGATCTGGTATTGGGGAAATCGAGCGCGAGGCTGTAGCCGCGCACCGGGAAGGTAAGCAGCCCTTTGCCCTCGCGGTGGTATTTAAGCACGGCGAGGAACGAGAAAATTCCCCGGCTTTGAATCGACGAAAGGAGGTTATGCAGGTGGCGCGCCACATCGGGCGTTTCGGGCAGCACGCACTGGTACTGGAAAAATCCGCGCCTTCCATAGAGCCTGTTCCAGTGGCCGATATTGTCGAGCGGGTGGAAGAAGCCGTTGAAATCCACCGTTTCGGTGACGCGCTCGTGCGAATATTTTTTGAAGCGATAGCGGTTGTAAAGCGCCATGACGTAGCGGTTAAGCAGCATCGGCGGCATGAAAAAAGGCACGCTCACGCGGGGTTTTTGCAGGGTAAACGACGACAACGGGCGGCACCCTTCGCCGCCGCCGATATGGCTTGCGGTCTCGAATACGCCGCGGCCAAGCGAATCGCCTTTGGCCATGTGGTCGATCCATCCGACCATATAATCCGCGTCATTGCGGTAATGTTCGAACGCGGCGATCATATCGTCCACCGAATCCACGCGGTAGGTGAGCGTGCCGAGCGACGCCGAAGCGATCGGGCGCAGCTTCAGCGTCACTTCCTCGATGATGCCGGTCATGCCCATGCCGCCCGCGGTAGCCCAGAAGATATCGCCGTGCGATTCGGGCGTGCATTCGATGGCTTCGCCGCTGGCGGTAAGCAGCCGGAACCCCGTCACATGCTCGGCGAAATCACCGGCGCGGAAATGGTTCTTGCCGTGGACGTTGCTTGCCAGCGCTCCGCCGATGGTGACGTGCCTTGTACCCGGAATCACCGGCGGCAGCCAGCCCTTGGGAATGCTAAGCGCCATGATGTCGGAAAGCGAAACGCCCGCCTGCGCGCGGATCAGGCCGCTCACGCTATCGAATTCGATGATGTGGTCGAGCCGCTCGGTGCGCACGACCCCGGTGGGTTGCAGCGCGGCGTCGGCGTAAGAGCGACCCAGTCCGCGCGCGATCAGCGGCGCGGTGGCTTTGGTGACGATGGCGTGGAGATCGCGGCGTTTTTCGGGGCGGAAGCTGGTGCATTCCGCTTCGGGGCTGTGCCCCCATCCGTATAGCCGTTCGTGCTTGGTGTTGCTCATTCCTACGGTGCGATCAGGCGATGTTCCTTGGCGAAGTCCAGAACATGCGCTGAAATCACGCCGCTGTCAAAATCATTGTGGTTGACGTGCGGGAAATAGATGGCCTTTTTCGGCGAGGCGACGGCGGAGAAAAGCATGCGTCCCTGCCGCACCGGAATCGTCTGGTCCAGTTCGCCGTGGAGCAGCAGCAGCGGCGCTTTGAGACTGGGCGCTTTGCCGAGCGAGTCGAAGCGATCCTTGATGAGCAGCGCCACCGGCACGTAAAAATATATCTCCGCCGCCCGCGCCGCCACCGACGTATATGGCGCTTCCAGCACCACGCCGCCGATATGATATTCTGTCGCCATCTGCATGGCGACGCCCGTGCCTAGCGACTCGCCGTAGAACATGATCTGTGCCAGCGGAACATTATGCGTTTTGGTCAGGAATTCGATGGCCGCGCGCGCGTCCTGATAAAGCCCGGTTTCGGTAGGCGCGCCTTCGCTGGCGCCGTAGCCGCGGTAGCTGACCGCAAGCACGCCGAAGCCCTGCGCGGCGAGCGCGTAGAGTTTACCGGCGCGGTTGCCGATATGCGCGGCGTTACCGTGGAAATACACGATGGTCGGGAAATTCCCCGCCGCTTTGCGGTACCACAATTGAATGGCTACGCCGTCGGCGGTGGTGGTGCGCAGATCCGTGAAGCCTTCCAGCCCGTATTGCTCGGGCGCGCCGATATTTTTATCGGGCATGTAAAGCAGGTTGCGCTGGAAATAATACAGCGCCCCGACCAGCAGGCCGTAAATAATAGCAACCGTGTAAAGGAAGGAGATCATTCGTTTTTTCAGCATTCCCGCTCACCTTATAGTATCGCATCAAATGGTTGCTTAATGCTTACCGGTCGATTACTTCTTTTAAATCCACAGGCAGGAGATGTCCATGTCGGTTATCGCAATTTACCTTATTTTCAGCATGTTAACTGTTTTGTGGTTCGACGTGCGCCATTACCTTATTCCCAACTGGCTGGTAGGTTCGCTGCTTATCGTCTATCCGCTGGCGGTATGGCTGGCTCCCGTGGCCGTCGACTGGAAAATGGCGCTTGCCGCCATGCTCGGCGTATTCGCGGTGGGCTACGTGGTATTCGCCCTGAAATGGATGGGGGCGGGGGATATCAAGCTCATCACCGTATGCAGCCTGTGGGTGGGACTTGGAGGCCTCGCCGATTTCATTTTCCTCTTCGCGATGATCGGCGGATTGTTCTCTATCGCGCTGCTCGTGGTGCGTAAATGGAACGTATTTTTGCCCGTCCCGAAATCGGGGCAGCTTCCGCGCGTGCTGCGCAGCGGTGAGCCGGTGCCTTACGGCGTGGCGATAGCCTCGGCGTTCCTGATCATGCTCGTGATGGAAAAAATCCCGGTGATCGCGGGCTAGAAAAGAAAGAGCCGGGCGCCAGCCTGAATATTGTGTGAGTTGTAGCCATAGCGGACCGTAAGTCCCGGCACGACGCTCGATTCGGTTTCGGCGTCTTCGGTGGCGAAATAACGGTACTCGAGGTAAAACTCAAGCGGCAGGTCGCGGTTGTATGCGCCTGCGCCGTAGGTAACGCCGCCCATGAACTGGTAGGCGAGCACCCAGTCGGCTAAATCCTGGCCCGAAAGCAAGGTGTTCGTGTCGAAATACGCGATACCGGCCCCGGCGCCCACATACGGCGTGAAATAGCTGCGGTTGTCGAGATCGAAATAGGCGTTGCCCATGAGCGCCATGGTCGTCCAGTCGGGATCGCCGCTGCCGGAGAGGAAAAGCGCAGGGTCGAGGCCGTTGACGCTATCGAGCGTGTTGAGGCGGTAAGCCATTTCGCCTTCAAGGCGCATGTAGGGGAACAGGCGGTAACCGAACGCGCCGTTGATGCCGCCGCCGGTGCTGTGTTCCAGATCCAGCTCCGTTCCGCCGAAATCGATATCCGAATTGGTAAGAAACCCGACTGAGCCGCCGATGGCCGCATACCATTTCGGTACTTCGCGGCAACAGGGAACCGCCGCGGCTTCCATGGGAAGGCTGGCGGTAAGCGCGGTAAGCACCGCGAGGCTGTATGACAGGCTGCGCATGTAAAACCCTATAGTGGCCAATGGTAAATTATTAGTTAACACAGGGGCCGCCCAGGCGCAACCTTTAATCCATGCTGTCGTTGGTATCGCTGTCAGAAATGACTGTTTCCCGCTCGATGATCCGCATGCCGACCAGTTGGACGATCTGGTAGTTAAGTTCCGCCCCGAAAATGAAGATTATGTTGCAAATATAGAAGAATATCAGGGCGGCGATGACGCTGCCGAGGCTGCCGTAAATAAGGCTCACCTGGTCGAAATTCGATAAATACAGGGTAAACAGGTGGGCGGCTACCAGCCACAGCGCTACCACGGCTGCCGCTCCCGGCGCGATGGAGATGAAGCGCTGCTTGATGTTGGGGATCAGGTAATACAGGTACGACACGGCGGCAAACAGCATCGACACCGTGATCATGTAGGCTAGCTGGCCGAGGCGTTCCTCGGCGGCGGAAATGAACTGCCTGCCGAGCCACGTTTCGATGTGCTGGAGCGCGAGCGGGATGGCGACCAGCACCACCATGCCCATCACCACGATGAAGGTGAAGAGCAGGAGTTGCAACACGCTGAGCGTCCGGCGCAGCCAGTAGGCGGGCGGGGTGGCGACGTGGTAGGCGCGGTTGAGGATGGTGCGCATGCCTTCCACCGCCGAAGACGCCGTCCAGATCGCTGAACAGCCACGCGAACAGCCCGACCAGCAGACTCGGGGCGACGAGCATCAGGGCGATCGAGCGCGGGTCGTGGCTCAGCTGCCGGAGCACTCGGCCCGCGGTCGCGACGGTGAGGGTGCCGTTCACGGCGCACCCCTGTCCTTCGCACGCCGCGCATGCGGGTCTCCGTGCCGGCGCGCCTCACGGCGGGTCAGGGCATGCACTTCCTGCGCGACGGTCGAGGCATCCTGCGCCCGCCGCAGCGCGTCCT
>CAZBUX010000042.1:0-10440 GCA_964495185.1 uncultured Rickettsiales bacterium
ACGCTGCGCTCGCTCATGCCCCCGGGCATGCTGCGCGCGAGATCTTCGCGGGTGACGGGACTGCCGATATTTTCGGCGAGGAGCTTCAATAACGCGCTTTCGCCGGTGGTGAGGCTCACGGCGTCGCCGTCGCGCGAAAGCTGGCCGGTTGCCGTGTCGAAGATGAAATCGCCGAAGGCGACGGAGGTGGATTTTTCCTTCGCGCCCGCGCTGCGGCGAAGCAGGGTTTTGATGCGAAGCACCAGCTCCCTCGGCTCGAAGGGCTTGACGAGGTAGTCGTCGGCGCCGGTCTCAAGCCCCCTGATGCGGTCGTCCACCTCCGCCATCGCCGAAAGCATCAGCACCGGCATGGCGCGCGTCGGCCCGAGCGATTCGAGCAGCTCCAGCCCCGACTCGCCCGGCATCATGACGTCGAGGATCATGGCGTCGAACATAAACCACGCCATCTTCCGCCGCGCCTCGGCGGCGTCCCCGGTGGCGGTCACCATGAAACCCTGCTCGCTCAAATAGCGCTTGAGCAACGACCGCAGCCGGTCGTCGTCGTCCACCACGAGGATATGGGGTTTTTCGTCTTTCATCGCTTCCTTCTAAGCAGCACGTAAAACGCGCCCTGCCCGCCATGATGGGGTTTTGCCGGGTTAAATGCAACTATCAGCGGGCGGATGTCGCCAGCATTCAGCCAGTGCGGCAGTTCGTAGCGGATGACGCCCTGCCCTTTTTCGCCCTTGCCGGTGATGATGAGCAGCCCCCGGCTGCCCTGCTCGTAGTGCGAACGGATGAAGTTGTTCAGCGCGATATGCGCCCGCTCACGCGTCATACCGTGCAGGTCGAGGCTGGCGTCGATGGGGTATTCGCCGCGGGTGAATTTCCGGGCGGTGTTTTTGTCGATTCCCGCGTAGGCGCCGGGGGATAAGGATGTTTCCTGCTTAATGCCGTCATTGCGAGCGGAGCGAAGCAATCCAGCCTTAGCCGCGCTCTGGATTGCCGCGTCGCCTCCGGCTCCTCGTAATGACGGGACGACAGGGGGAGGGGATTTCTTCGGGATGAATTTTTTGCCCGCAAGCGGCCTGGCGTCGCGGGTGGCTTGTTCCCAGAGCTGCTCTTCCTCGCCGGTCAAGTCGCGTGGGGGGCGCCTGGGCATGGCTACCTCAACTGGCGGGCGATTTCTTTGGGAACGAGCAGGGTGTAGCGGCCGCGGTTTTTCATGGAACCGGCATAGTACTCAGCCTTGTCGCCCGCGCCGAAGAAGATATCGCCACGCACCGCGCCTTTGATAGCGCTGCCGGTATCCTGCGCGATCATGATGCGGTTAAACGGCGTATCGGCCTGCCCCGGCTGGCCGGGAAGGTAGGTTTCGAGGAAAAGCGGCAGGCCGTAGGGGATATAGCTGTTGTCCACCGCCAGCGAACGCATCGGCGTCAGCACCGCGCCCGCCGCGCCCACCGGGCCGGCCTCGTCGCGCTTCTTGAAGAAAATATAGGAAGGATTGCGCTGCATGACTTTGACGGCGCGGGCGGGATTCGCCTGCATCCACTTGCGGATGGTGAAGAAATCGATCTTGTCCTTGGGCAGGTAACCCTCGTCGCCCACGACCTTGCCGATACTCACGTAATCGCGCCCGTTCTTGGCGGCAAACCCGACCAGCATATCCTTGCCGTCGGTCATGCGGATGCGACCGCTGCCCTGCACATGCATGAAAAAGAGCATGACGGGATCATCGACCCACGCGATTTCCAGCCCGCGCCCCGCAAGCTTGCCGCCGTCGATCTCGGCGCGGGAATAACGCTCGAAGTCTTTCGGCTTGGCGTAGACGGGATGGATGAACCTGCCGCCCTTCTTATAAGAGCCGTGGAGCAACGGTTCGTAGTAACCGGTGAACAGGCCTTCGGGGTTGCCGTCGTTTTCCACGTCGTAGAGCATGAAGCGGCTCTCGAAGAACCGGCGCGCTTTCTCGTTGCTTCCGGAAGCGTGCCTGGCCTCGGCGCAAAGCGATTGCCACACGGCCACGGGAACCTGCAGGCCGCTGGCGCTTGAGGTGGCCGGTGACCTGCGCAGCATGGAAGGACAGGTGGAAAGGAATACGCGCAGCGCCTCGGCGTGGTGTTCTTCCTCCCAGCCCGAAAGGCGGGAGAATTCGCTTTCATGCGCCTCGAAGCGTTGCTGCGGCGATTTCGCCGTGCAGGCCGCGCAGGCCGCGAGTACCGCCAGCGCCAGATACCGCCGCAGGGAAGCCACGCGCGTCACGTTTCGATGATTTTCCAGTTGGGATTTTTGGCAGTGACGTCGCGCTCGAACACCCACTCGTCCTCGACTGACTGGACGTCGGAAGCGTCGCCTTCGACGATCTTCCCGTCCTTGTCGCGCACGACGGTGATCTGCTCATTGTGGAAGCGCACTTTGATTTTGGCTTTATTTTGCGCTAGCTCGGCAGCGGCGATGGTTTTCGCCTGTACCGATACCAGCGTGGTTTCGGTGCGGGTTTCTTCTTTAGCGCGGGCGTCGAGATCGGCGGCCACTTCCTTATACAGGTCTTCGGAAAGCAGCATCTTCAGGGTTTTCTGGTCGTTTCTGGCCACCGCGTCGAGCACCATCTCGAAGGCGGCTTTGGCACCCTGCACGAACTGCACGGCGGAAAACTGCGGGTCTTTCGCGCGGATGGCGGCAAGCGCTGCCGTGGCCCCCGCATCGGCGAATCCCGGCACATCTTCCTCAGCTTCTTCCTTGAGCTTCAGGCGAAGCGATTTTTCCTGAGCCTGTACAATGGGTTCCTGCCGGTCAACGACCTGGGTGGTGTCGCGCTTGAAAAACTCCGATGGGTCCTGCCCGATCTTGTGGCCAAGCACACTGCGCAGGCGCAGCAGGATGAATCCCGCCACCAGCGCCATGATGACAATATCCGCGTAAGCTACGCCTTCCGACATGATAAACCGTTTTCCTTTATCCCGTTCGCTGTTAAAAAACCGATGACCGGCGAAGATTTTCTGTGTATATCCCACTCTAAATAAATTTTCTCCCATAAGGAATAAAATAATGAGCGAGCAGCAGCCTCCCACACAGTCCCAGAGTTTCGCCGTCAAAGGGCAGTACATCAAGGACCTCTCTTTCGAGAATCCCCACTCGCCGCAAAGCCTGCTGCTTTCGAACAGCAAACCGGCCATCGAGGTGAACGTCGACCTCAAAGCGCAGAAGCTGCAGGAGAATATCTACGAAATGACGCTGCACATCAACGCGCGCGCCGTATCGGAAGGCAGCACCATGTTCCTCGTCGACCTCGCCTATGCCGGTATATTCGAGCTTTCGGGCATCCCCGAAGACCGCATCGAGCCGATCATCCTGATCGACTGCCCGTTCGTACTGTTCCCCTTCGCACGCCGCGTCATTTCTGACGTCACCCGCGATGGCGGCTTCCCGCCGCTCATGCTGGATCCGATTGATTTTCATGCGCTTTACCTGCAAAGCCGCGCCAAAAAAGCCGCTGCAGCCTCCTGATAGTTCCGCATCCGGCACAATTTGCCGCGCCCTCCTGTGGCAATCTGGCATCACCTTGGACAAATAATGCCGCAGGAAGGCCGTTTTAAAACGGTCGCGGGTTGTAATTAATTGAAATTTAATCCAATATGCGTAACGTGCATGCGGCATACTGAACAATATATATACGTTGCGTTTGGGGTGCTGTTGAATTACTTTCCGGGTACATATAGCTCATCCCTAAGCTTACTGTTTTAACTAATAAAAAGGATAATGCTCATGAAGAAATCGAACAAAGCCTGCCTGCTGGCCGCAGTCGGCATGATGGTCGCTCCGGCGGCTGCTTCGGCTGTCACTTACAACGACGTTGTCAAGGACGCACGCGGCAACCTCGTAATGAATACCTTCGGCAATTGCGTAATCACGCAGTGGCAGTCGAACACCAACCAGTGCGGCAAGTCCTCGCTCCTGCTCAGCAAGGAACAGCGCACCGTATATTTCGACTTCAACAAGTCTACCCTGAACGCTAAGGAAAAGGCTAAGCTGGACGAAGTGTCCAAGATCATCGCCGGCTCCAAAGACGTCGCTTCGGTTGATATCGTTGGTTTCGCTGACATGATCGGCAAGCCCAGCTACAACAAGCGCCTCTCGCAGCGCCGCGCTGAAACGGTGAAGTCGTTCCTCGCCACCAAAGGTCTGAAAACGCGTAAGGTTCGCGTCGAAGGCCTCGGTGAGTCGAAGTCGGTCACCAACTGCGATCCGAAAAGCGACCGCAACGCGCTCATCGCGTGCCTCGCAGCTGATCGCCGCGTAGAAATCGAACTCAACACCGTGAAGTAATTCACCGTCGTTCGACAATAACGAAAAGGGCTCCTTCGGGAGCCCTTTTTTGTTGCCTGCAAATCCGGATAACTGCGTTAAGCGCTCTCCCAGAGCGGCTTTTTAAGCTTGGCGAGCATTTCCGCGTGCGCGCGGAGTTCCTCTTCGGAAACCGGGAAGGCGCGGGCGGGAAGCGCGCTGCGCTCGGGTATGTCGCCTGCCGCGATCTGCGCGGTATTGTCCGTGTTGCCGTCAAGCGCGAGGGTGACCTGCTTGCCACCCAGAAGCTCGACATAGACTTCGGCCAGCAGCTCGGCGTCGAGCAGCGCGCCGTGCTTGGTGCGCGCCGAAAGGTCGATCTCGAAGCGCTTGCATAATGCATCCAGGCTTGCAGGCGAGCCGGGAAATTTCTTCCGGGCGATGAGTACCGTGTCGATGGCGCGCTCCATCGGCAGCGGCGGGAAACCGAGGCGTTGCAGTTCCGCGTTGATGAACCGCATATCGAACCCGGCATTGTGGATCACCAGCGGCGAATCGCCGATGAATTCGAGGAATAGCTCGACGCGCTCGGAAAATAGCGGCTTGTCGCGCAGGAAAGCGGCGCTTAAGCCGTGGACGCGCTCAGCCTCGGCGGGCATGTCGCGCTCGGGGTTCAAATAGGTGTGGAACACCTCGCCGCTGCGCGCGCCGCCCACCAGCTCGATACAGCCGATTTCCACGATGCGGTGACCGCTTGCCGGATCGATGCCGGTGGTTTCGGTATCGAGGACGATTTCACGATTCATGGAGTTTCCTTACGATCGCTTTTACCTGGAAATAACTGAAGGCCTTGCCAAGCCCGGTCTGGACGATGAAATCGGCGCGGGCGCGTTTTTCACTGTCGGGCATCTGCGCGGCCACGATAGCGCGGAATTTTTCTTCCGTCATCCCCGGGCGCTTCATGACGCGCTGCCGCTGGATAAACGCCGGGGCGCTGGCCACCACGGTCACGTCGCAACGCGCCTCCCCGCCCGTTTCGAATAATAGCGGGATGTCGAGCACGAGCAGCCTGGTGCCAAGCGCCTGCTCGCGGGCGATGAATTCGTTTTCGGCGGCGATCACCAGCGGGTGCAGGATCGCTTCCAGGTTTTTCCGTTTTTCACTATCGGCAAAGACGATTTTCCCAAGCGCCTTGCGGTCTATTTTCCCCTCTATTACCGCGCCGGGAAAGGTTTGCTTCACTTGCGCGCAGGCCTCGCCTTCTTCGGAAAGCAGGCGGTGCACGATGGTGTCGGCGCTTTCGATTCTGGCGCCGAAAGCGGCAAACTGCGCGGCGACGGTCGTCTTTCCCATGCCGATGCCGCCGGTAAGCCCGATGATGATGGGGTGCTTAGCCATTCAGCACCTGCCTGCGCAGATTGTCATCGACCACCGGCCGCACGCCGAACCACGCCTCGAAACCGGGAACGGCCTGATGAAGCAGCATGCCTAGCCCGTCGACGATGGTATTACCGCGCGTTTTCGCTTCGGCAAGCAGCGGCGTGATCAGCGGCGTGTAGACGATGTCGGTAACCACCGCCTCGCGCGGGAGGGCGTCTATATTGATAAGGAGCGGCTCCTTACCCTGCATGCCGAGGCTGGTGGCGTTGACTAATAAATCAGCGTTTTCGAGGACGGCGTCGCGCTTTTCCCATTCCTCGCAAAAGATGCTGTCGGATATCTGGCTGGCAAGTTTCCGGGCTTTGGAAGGCGTACGGTTTAAAAGCAAAATATGTGCATACCCCTCATCGGCAAGCGCCTTGCATACGGCGCGGCTGGCACCGCCCGCACCAAGCACCACGGCTTTGTTTTTGCGTTTCAGGGAAGCACCGGATTTCAGGTTTTCGATGAAGCCGTAGGCGTCGGTGTTGCTTCCTTTTATTTTTCCGCCTGCGAATATAATGGTGTTGACCGCGCCGATTGCGCGCGCGTTGTCATCGATCTCATCGACCAGCGCTACGGCCAGCTCTTTATGCGGAAGCGTGAGGTTGCAGCCTGCGAATCCCTGATCGGAAAGCTCCTTCAGCGCGTCGCCGAGCCGTTCGGGTTCGACCGGAAGCGCTTCATAGGAACCGTCGATACGGTATTTTTCCAGCCAGTAGCCGTGCAGCTTCGGTGACAGGCTGTGCGATACCGGCCAGCCGATGACGCCTGCCTTACGCCTGACCATTGTCTTCCTGTTTTTCCTGATGCTTCTTCAAATGCTGGATGATGGTGGCGGCGGTTTCTTCCACCGAGCGCTTGGTGACGTCGATCACCGGCCATTTATGCTGGTTGAACAGTTTGCGCGCCTCGGCGATCTCGCTGCGCATTTTTTCGGTGTCGACATAATCGGTATCATGGTCCTGCCTGAGCGAAAGCAGCCGGGACTTGCGGATCTGCTGCAGGCGATCGACACTGATGGTAAGCCCGATAACGAGCGGTTTTTTCAACTCGCCGAGATTAGGGGGCAGCGGGCAATTGGGTACGAGCGGAATGTTGGCGGCTTTGTAGCCTTTATGCGCGAGGTAGACGCAGGTAGGCGATTTCGAGGTGCGCGACACGCCAACAAGCACGATATCGGCCTCTTCCAGTTCCCAGTTCCCCTGCCCGTCATCGTGCGCAAGCGCATAGTTGATGGCGTCCACGCGCGTGAAATAATCTTCGTTGAGCTCGTGCTGTCGCCCGGGAAGCGCATGAATTTCCTGACCAAGAAACGTAGAAAGCTCGCTGACGATGCCGGCGATGACGCCGATGCAGGGAAGCCCGCGCTTGGCGCATTCCATTTTCAAAAGCTCGCGCAGTGCGCCGTCGACGATGGTATACATGACGACGCCCGGATTTTCGCGGATGCCTTCGATGACTTTTTCGATCTGCGCCTTGCTGCGCACCAGCGACCAATTGAACTCTTCCGGCTCGACGTCGTCGAAATGCGCCATTACGGCGCGCGCTACGCTGCCGACGGTTTCGCCGGTGGAATCGGAGACGAGATGGAGATTGAATTTTTTCATGCCTGTGTATGTCCTTGTGGATAAGCCGTGTGCTTTACGGTTGATGGATAACCGGGGTCGGTTTATCCCCTTTTTTCCCTGTCCCCGACCTTATTCATCCACATGTGAATGAACCGTTCCATGCACCCTGAATGATGTCGATAAATAAAATAAGTTCTTATTCTATCCGCTGTTGCTTTACCCGTTTCCTGTGTATTACTGCGTGGACAAAATTCCATCCACACTATACGCAGTATCTACTACAACTACATTTTAAAATAACTAATATGATTAATAGTAGTGATATGTCACTGGTTCGTACCTGCAAGGGGAAAAGTACCGGTACGATACCCTTCTGGTTCATGCGCCAGGCAGGAAGGTATTTGCCCGAGTACCGTGAGCTACGCAGCAAAGCCAAGAATTTTCTCGATTTTTGCTATACCCCGACCATGGCATGCGAAGTGACGTTGCAGCCGATACGGCGTTTCGGGATGAGCGCGGCGATTATCTTTTCCGACATACTCGTGGTGCCTGACGCGCTTGGCGTGGATGTGCGCTTTGAGGAAGGCCGTGGGCCGGTACTGGTTCCGGTTTCCGACGCAAAAGCGCTGGCGGGGCTTAAGGGGCAAGGCATAGCGAAAAAATTAGCGCCGGTGTACGAGGCGCTGAAACTTACGCGCGCGGCGCTTCCGAAGGATACGGCGCTGATCGGGTTTGTCGGGGCGCCATGGACGCTTGCGTGCTACGTGGTCGAAGGCAGCAGCAGTAAAGCCTTCGAGGGCGTAAAAAAAGTGGCTCGTCAGGATGACGTGTTTTTTACGGCGCTCATAGACCAGCTGACCGACGCGGTATCGGAACATGCGATCAACCAGATCAATGCGGGCGCCAACGTAATCCAGATATTTGATTCATGGGCGGGACTGCTCGACGAAAATGATTTCGCGCGCTACGTGGTCGCGCCGACGAAAAAAATCGTGGCGAATATCAGGGCGGCGCATCCGGATATCCCCATCATCGGGTTTCCCCGGCAATCGGGCGTTAAAATTTTACGTTACGTGAACGAAACGAAAGTGGACGCCGTGAGCTTCGACGCTTCCGTGCCGCTTGCGTGGGTGGCGGCGAATCTCCAGCCGGTCTGCACGGTGCAGGGATGCCTCGACCCGATCCTCCTTGCCGACGATAAGCAGGCTATGCTCGCGCAGGCTGAGGAGATTATCGCGGCGCTCGGCGACAAACCTTTTGTGTTTAATCTCGGACATGGTATTTTGCCGCACACTCCGGTTGAACATATGCAAGCTCTTTGCGATTTATTAAAAACTCGGACGGTTCGGTCATGACGAAAACAGCAGTCGTTCTATTCAACCTCGGCGGGCCGGACAGCCTCAAGGCTGTGAAACCCTTCCTGTTCAACCTGTTCAATGACAACGCCATCATCAGGATGCCGCAGCCTTTCCGCTACCTGCTGGCCAAGATGATCGCGTTCCGGCGCGGCTCCAAGGCGCGCGCGATCTACCAGCATATGGGCGGCAAGTCGCCGCTGCTCGACCTCACCCGCGCACAGGCCGACGCGCTGGAAAAAAAACTTAAGAAGGAAGGCGAATACAAAGTGTTCGTCTGCATGCGCTACTGGCACCCGATGAGCGGAAGCGTGGCCAAGAACGTGAAAGCCTACGAGCCCGACCGCGTCATATTGCTGCCGCTCTACCCGCAATATTCGACCACCACTACCGGCTCGTCGTTTTCCGACTGGGACGCCGCGAGCGCGAAGGCGGGCCTCACCGCGCCCACCTCGCGCATCTGCTGTTATCCCGCCGATAACGGCTTCGTCGCCTCGCATGTGAAACAGATCAAGGATACCTACTGGAAAGCCGCCGAAGACGGGCAGCCGCGCATATTATTCTCCGCGCACGGTCTGCCGGAAAAAATCATCAAGGAAGGCGATCCGTACCAGTGGCAGGTGGAAAAAACCGTCGCGGCGATCACGCAGATTCTTTCCATCGAAGATCTGGATTACAGCCTGTGCTACCAGAGCCGCGTTGGTCCCATGGAGTGGATCAAGCCGTCCACCGAAGATGAAATCAAGCGCGCCGCCGCCGATAAGGTGCCGGTCGTGGTCGTGCCGGTGGCGTTCGTGTCGGAACATTCGGAAACGCTGGTCGAGCTCGATATCGAATACCGCGAGCTTGCGGAAAAACACGGCGTGCCGGGCTACTGGCGCGTGGCGGCGCTTGGCACCGACGATTATTTCATAGACGCGCTGGCGGATCTCGTCCTCGGCACGGGCAAGGAGGATAAACTTTCTCCCCCCAACAAAAAGCAGTTCTGCTCGCAGGACCTGAAACAATGCCCGTGCGCGGCGTAAATCATGGATATTGAATATCACTGGCTCAAGGCCCTTCACATCATCGCGGTGATTTCGTGGATGGCAGGGATGCTATACCTCCCCCGCCTGTTCGTTTACCACAGCAGGACCGCGCCCGGCAGCGAAGCCTCCGAAATGCTCAAGGTGATGGAGCGCAAGCTCATGCGCCTGATCATCAACCCGGCGATGATAGCGACATGGATACTGGGCATATGGCTGGCGGTGAAGCTGAACGCCTTCGACCCGGCTAACGGGCTGTGGCTGCATTATAAACTGACCTTCCTTGTCGTCATGCAGATTGTTCACGCCATGATGTCGCGCTACCGCAAAGCCTTCTTCCGCGACGAACGCCCTAAATCCGAGCGGTATTTCAGGATATTCAACGAAGTACCCGCCGTACTCATGGTCGTGATCGTGGTGCTGGTGGTGGTGCGGCCGGTATAAAATCCGTTGACCTACAAATAATTATCCATTAACCTCTTTAAATCACGGGGCGCATACAGACCCTCTTAAACGTTCGCCTGCGAACGGCCCCTGATCGAAAATCCAACCATTTCGCCCTGCCCTCCTCCTCATCCTCAACCCATTCCCCATTTTTGCATCCATATGAAACTCCAGGAACTTAAGCTCAAAAAACCCGACGAACTGCTCAAACTCGCCGAAGAAGCCGGCGTCGAAAACGCCAGCGCCCTGCTCAAGCAGGAAATGATCTTCGCCATCCTCAAGAAACAGGCCGAAAAAGGCGAAGTGCTGCTCGGCGAAGGCGTCATCGAGATCCTGCAGGACGGGTTCGGCTTCCTGCGC
>CAZBUX010000043.1:0-10363 GCA_964495185.1 uncultured Rickettsiales bacterium
CTCCTCATTTTCTGTTCCGAACGGACGGTAACGGACGACTGTTTCAATGTGGGGCAGAAAGCGCCAAAAGTGGCGCTCACCCTTGTTCTCCTGATGAAACTAAATAACAGCAGTGGTACAATAAGAGACAGAGGAAGGTGGTTCTGACATATGGCCATCTACATGCTCGACGCTAAGATTTTCAGCCGCGAGAAGCGGGGAAAATCGATTATCGCCGCCGCCGCCTATCGGGCGGGAACGAAGCTTCGAGATGCAATTCAGGATAAAGTTTTTGACTACTCACGCCGGATGAAAGGCGTCGTGGAAACGGCGGTGCTCACTCCGGCTGACGCTCCTGAATGGGGGCGCGATCCTGAGCAACTGTGGAACACGGTTGAATCCGTCGAGAAACGCAAGGACGCGCAGCTTGCTCGTGAATTTGTCCTGGCTCTCCCCCGTGAGTTGGACGCCAAGGCGCAGTTCGCGCTTGCGCGGGGATGGGCAGAGAATCAATTGGTCGCCCAAGGTATGGCCGTCGAGGTGTCATTACACCACCCGAAGAATGGCAAGAACCCCCATGCCCACCTCCTGGCCACGTTGCGTAAGTTGGAGCCGGAAGGCTTCAGCGCCAAGAAGCCTCGTGAGTGGAATGACGTGGCCCAACTATATCGCTGGCGGGAGTCGTGGGCGGATGCGGTGAATGCTTCGCTTGAGAAGGCCGGACGGCCTGAACGGGTCGATCACCGGTCTCTGAAAGAGCAAGGAATCGACAGGGAGCCAGAACCAAAAATTGGCGTAGCTGCAATGGCCATGAAAAAGCGAGGGGTCGTAGCCGACCCCGAGCGCATTCAAGCCGTCCGCCGGGTGAAACTCATGAATGAGGTTCGCCCGTTTATGAAATCCATCCGCACGTCTGGAGAAGTGAAACAGCACGGCGTCGGAAGGACGTGGTGGGAGAAGTCCATCGTGTTCGTTTCAAAGGTCAGAGAAGGCTTTGAACGGATGGTGGAGAAGACCTGGCGAAAGTTGGTCGAGAGGACGAAGGAAGATGGACCGGATATTTCACGTTAACCAAAAACAACCATGCAAAACGAAACAAAGCGCAAAGCGATGGATGCGGTGTCACATCAAGAAACACGAACGCAAGTGCGGGCACTCCGAGGAGGGACAAATCCCGCTGTGGGCAGCCCGGTCCCTGCGCCACGTCCTGGGCCTCCTCGCGACACTCTCCTCCCTGAAGCGAGGCGACAGATGATGAGCGCAATCTCCAACGTTGAAACGGTGGCCCAGGTCGGTTTGGTGAAGCTGACCGGCGGGGTGGCGCTCTATGCGGCGCATATCCGCCAGATGGACCGCGATAACATGCGTCAAAAGCAGCAGGTGCAGACTGTATCCGCCCCTCGAAAGGAGCATTTGGAGAGGGAATGATTATGAATGATCCACTCGCGCAGTTTAGAAAACGTCCCGGCGGCATTGCCGCCCCGCCGACGGGGGAGGGGCCGGAAGTTTACGCCGCCTTCGGAGCGAAGGACAAAGTCGAGCGACTGAAGATCAGGCGTGCACTGGCTCCGACACGGGCACCCGGTTACGCCTATCTTCTCGACCTTGCCTACGACGGCTCGTTCGGGACGAACTTCGTCCTCGTGTACACCTTCATGGTGGTGATGGTTCGCGGGCGCAACCTTCAACCCGTTACGATGGCGCTCGAATCGGGCACCTGTGATTTCATTCAGGAATTCGATGCGGAGCAGTGGACCAAGCCGAGCGATCCCAAAGCGCCATTCATTGAATCAATTGAGGTGGCTGTGAAAGAAAATGGCGAGGGTGTGGCTGACGCGGAGAATGTCAGCACCGGCTCAAGACCGCATTAGGCCGAAACGTGCTGTGATCGGACGGCAACGGACAATCGCAGAAGTTGGAGTGACCCCGATTACGTCCTCGATGGAGGTCGAGGCCGTAAACCTCCTCAAAAACCGCCAGGGAAGGCGGTTAGAGGAGGGAAAGTTAAGTTTGCAGGGCAAACACTGTTCGGGGCGTTTCCCTGTTGTAGAAGCCAGAGGAGGGCTTATGGAGACTTATCATACAATACCAGAGACCGGCTTCGTGCGGTTGCGCGAGGTTCTGACCGTCATACCGGTTGGCAAAACCTGCTGGTGGGAAGGTGTCAAATCAGGCCGGTTTCCCAAGCCGGTCAAACTTTCGGTTCGTTGCACGGCCTGGCGTGCAGAGGATATTCATCAGTTGATTCATGAGCTTGGTGAGAAAGAGCAAGAGTAGGGCTGCGGAGAATAGTCCCTTTAATCACCGCATAGTATGCGGTGAAAGCCCTTGCGCGTGCGGTGAATAATCGCTATAATCTCCTTAAATAATGCGGAGATTAACATGTATATTCACGAACTCAAAAACTGGCCTGAGCTGAGCTGGGACCAGGCGAAGCTGGCGGACTTGCTGGCTGAAGTGCGCCATCTGCAAGGCCGCTTACTGGGTCGCATGGAGTCGCTGGGATTTGGACTGCGTGAAGAAGCGACCCTCGAAACGCTCACTCAGGATGTCATAAAGACCAGCGAGATTGAGGGGGAGAAACTCAACGCAGAACAGGTCAGGTCATCCATTGCCAAACGTCTTGGCATCGATATCGGCGCTGCACCTCAGATAGACCGCAACGTGGAAGGTATTGTCGAGGTGATGCTGGATGCGACGCGCAAATACAAAGCGCCACTGACGGACGAACGGTTGTTCGCGTGGCACGCGGCATTGTTTCCAACTGGCAGGAGCGGAATGCAGCGCATCACAGTTGGCGGTTGGCGAACCAAGGCGAGCGGGCCGATGCAAGTGGTGTCGGGAGCCATTGGCCGTGAGTGGGTGCATTTTGAAGCGCCCACCTACGACCGACTGAAAAAAGAAATGTCCCGATTTCTGAAATGGCTTAATGCCGAATCTGAAACCGATCCGGTGATTAAATCCGCGCTCGCCCATTTCTGGTTCGTGACCATCCATCCGTTTGAAGACGGCAATGGGCGAATTGCGCGGGCGATTGCGGACATGCTGCTGGCGCGTTCAGAGAAAAGCGCACAGCGGTTTTACAGCATGTCCGCTCAAATCCAGCGCGAGCGCAAAGAGTATTACAATGTTTTGGAGCACTGCCAGAAAGGCGAGCTCGACATCACGCCTTGGATTGAGTGGTTCTTGAATTGTCTGAAGCACGCAATTGCAGCGTCGGAAAAAACCCTTGAGGCGGTCCTGATCAAAGCGGGGTTCTGGAAGGCTCATGCGGGGGAATCGTTCAATGAACGCCAGCGGGCGATCATCAATCGTCTCCTTGATGGGTTTGATGGAAAGCTGACCTCGTCCAAATGGGCGAAGCTGACGAAGTGCTCTCAGGATACCGCACTGAGGGACATTAGCGATTTACTGAATCGCCGGATTCTAATTAAGGATGAGGCTGGTGGACGCAGCACGAGTTACGCGCTTCTTTTGGAATAAAGTTGGCGGTCCGCAGTGTCGGACTATTCTTGTTTCAATTTGAAATGTGACTCCTGAATCGGGAAGGAAACCTACACTTTTTTGCGGGGGTACGACCGGGGGTATGTTGGTTTTTCGTGTAGCGAAAAACCGTGTAATTTCATGCTGATAGAATGCCAATGTGATTACCGTAGGGGTCACCAAAACTCTCCCACTTCCCGTACATTTCCAGCGCGTGTAGGATTTCTTTACTGCTTCGACAGGCAGGACTGGAAGCCGTTTGCGATGCGCTGCATCAGCAGGCCGTATAATTCCGCTCCCGCGCCGATGTTGAAGCCGTGTTCGTCGAGCACGCCGGTTTTCGCATCGGTGCCTTCGGTAACGGTTGCGGCAAGCCGCGAGTCGAATTGCGGTTCGGCAAAGACGCAGGTGACATGAAGCGCTTTTATTTTGGCGCGTACGTCGCTGATGCGTTTGGCGCCGGGGGCTTGCTCCGGCTCCGGCGTGATCGAGCCGGCGGCGGAGAGTCCGTAGGCCTGCTCGAAATAATGGAACGCGTTGTGGAATACGATGTAAGGCGTATTCTTATACGGCGCGAGCTGCGTTTTAAGCTTCGCATCGAGCGCCTGGATGGCTGCGATCGTGGCGTCGGCGTTGCGCGCGTAGGCGTCTTTATGTTCGGGGTATGCTTCAGAAAGTGTGGTGGCGATGGCGCGCGTCATTACCACCGCGTTTTTCGGCGACAGCCAGACATGCGGATCGGTGGCAGCGTGTTCGTGGCCGTGATCATGATGGTGATGATGATGATGGTCGTGTGCGTCCCAGTTGCCGCCTTCGCGGGTGGGGAGCAGAATCATGCCGGGTGCGTCTGCGAGCGCTATGGTTCTGACGCCTGCGGGCAGGGTGGTAAGCGCCCGGGCGAGGAAGGTTTCGAAATGCGCGTCGATGTAAAACACGACGCGGGCTTTCTGCAGCGCCTCCACCTGCGATGGCTTAAGCGCGAAGCCGTGCGGAGACTGGTTGCCTTCCACGAGCAGGGCGGGAGTGCCGGTGTCGCCCATGACGCTGGCCACCAGCGAATGCACGGGCTTGATGGAGGCCACCACACCTGCTTCCGCGTAAGCGGGCAGGGCCAGCGAGCACCAGAGCAATAACGCGGTGGACAAGGGGAGTATTTTCATAATATTATGTGTTATATTATAACGTTAACTTCAGGTCAAGCCCCGATGGCGACGCATACCCATAATCACAAAGCCTGCGTGTCGGACGCGCTGCATAAGGCGGAAATCCTTTGCAGCGACACGGGTATTCGCTTGACGCCCATCCGCAAGCGCGTGCTGGAACTGGTGTGGAAAAGCCACCGCGCCATCAAGGCCTATGATATATTAGAACAGCTCGATGCCCGTGACGGCGCGCTCGCCCCGCCCACGGTGTACCGGGCGCTGGAGTTCCTGCAAAGCCACGGGTTCGTGCATAAGGTTGAAAGCCTGAACGCCTTCATCGGCTGCGGCCACCCGCTGTCGCGCCATCACTGCCAGTTCTTCATCTGCACCGCCTGCGGCGAGGTCGATGAATTCTGCGACGAGGGCATTGCCGAGCGCGTCGGGAAAAAAGCGAAGCAGGCGGGTTTCACGCCGCAAAGCCAGGTGCTGGAAGTGCGCGGCGTTTGCGCCTCTTGCGGGAAACACTGACCATGGCCTCGCTCATCGCCGCCGATAATCTTTGCGTCATCCGCAACAACACGCACATTCTCGACCACGTGTCGCTGGCTGTGGAGGAGGGGGAGTTCGTTACCCTCATCGGCCCTAACGGTGCGGGAAAAACCATGCTGCTGCATGCATTGCTCGGCTTTTTTCCCACCGACCACGGCGCGATTACCCGGAAGCCGGACTTACGCGTTGGTTACGTCCCCCAGCGCCTGATTCCCGACGCGACGCTTCCCATCACCTCGGCGCGTTTCCTGAAATCGGTGAAAGGCGCAAACGCCGCCTCAGTGCGCGAGGCGCTGGAACTGGCGGAAGCGGCCGATCTGGCCGAAAGCCCGCTGCACGTGCTTTCGGGCGGCGAATTGCAGCGCGTGCTGCTTGCCCGTGCCCTGATCGGAAGCCCTGACCTGCTGGTGCTCGACGAACCGGCGCAGAACCTCGATATCGGCGGCCAGCTTGCTTTCTATAAATTGCTGGAATCCATTTACGCCCGCCGTAAATGCGCCGTCCTCATGGTATCGCATGACCTGCACATGGTGATGGCGTCAACGCGCCGCGTGGTCTGCCTTTTCCGCCATATCTGTTGCTCGGGGGCGCCAAGCGTGGTGGCGCGCGATCCGGAATTCGTCGCGCTCTTCGGGGCCGACATGGCGCGCATGATGGCGGTCTATAACCATGCCCACACGCACACCCACGATATCCACGACCATGGGGATGCGCACCATGATCACTGAGCCTTATTTCCTGCGCGCATTGCTCGGCGGCATCGGCATCGCGCTGGTGGTCGGGCCTTTGGGTTGTTTCGTAGTGTGGCGGCGCATGGCTTATTTCGGCGACTCGCTCGCGCACAGCGCCCTGCTTGGCATCGCGCTCGGGCTTCTCACCGGTATCGGCGTTAACCTCGCCACCATCCTCGTTTGCGGCATGTTCGCCGGGCTTCTCGTCTGGTTGCAGGGCAAGCGGATTCTCGCTACCGACACGCTGCTTGGCATTCTCGCGCATGCCGCGCTTTCGGTGGGGATGGTGGTAATCAGCCTGCTGCACGGCATCCGCCTCAACGTTTACGACTACCTTTTCGGCGACATCCTCTCGGTCGGCATGAACGACTTATATTGGATCTACGGCGGCGGTATCGCGGCGGCAGGGGCGATGGCGTTCCTATGGCGCCGCCTGATCGTAGCCACCATCCACGAAGATCTTGCGCGCGCCGACGGCATCAATACCGCGCTGGTTAACCTGTGCTTCATGTTGCTGATGACGGTGGCGGTGGCCGTTTCCATCCGTGTCATCGGTATTTTGCTCATCACGTCGCTGCTGATTATCCCTGCGGCTACTGCCCGCCAGTTCTCCCGCTCTCCGGAAATGATGGCCGCGCTCGCCGCGTTGTTCGGGGTGCTGGCGGTGATAGGAGGCCTGCATGCTTCCCTCTGGTTCGACACGCCGTCGGGCCCTTCGGTGGTCGTCACCGCCACGGTTATTTTTGCGGTACTGCTTCCGGGGATGGTGATGCTGCAGCGTCGGGGCCGCGGTTGATTACTTCTTAGGATTGCCCTCCCACAGGCTGCGGAGCATCCCGCGGAAGGTGCGTACTTCGAGAGGGTTCCACTGCGCGCGCAGTAGCATGGTTTTCAGGTTCTGCCACATCAGCGTTTTTTTATCGGCGGTGCGGAAATAATCCGCCGCATCGAGATAGGATTCAAGCTGGTTGAACAGCCCGAGGAAATCCTCTTTCGGCGCGGGTGGCGACAACACGCCTGTATTGTGCGCGGCGTACTGGGTTTTGTTGTCTTGCTCGCTTGCCGCATGCTTATCGCCGTTTGCTTTCCACCATTCATACCCCACGATCACCGCGGCCTGGGCGATGTTGAGGGAACGGTTTTCGGTCGAGGTGGGGATGGCGATCAGCGTGTCGCACAGCGTGATGTCTTCATTTTCCAGCCCCGAGCGCTCAGGCCCGAAGACGAGCGCCACCCGCATTTTTCCTGCCAGATGCCTGCCAATCTCCGCCATCGCTTCCTGCGGGGGAACCACAGGTTTTTCGATATCGCGCGGGCGGGCGCTGGTGGCGTAGGCGAGCTGCACGTCGTGCAGGGCGGCGGGAAAATCGGGGAATATCTGTGCGGCTTCGATGATGGATTCCGCGCCCGCCGCCATGTCGCGCGCCTTGCCGTTGGGCCATCCGTCGCGCGAGACGACGATGCGCAATTCCGAAAGCCCGAAATTACTCATTGCCCGTGCCACCGCCCCGATATTTTCACCAAGCTGCGGGCGGACTAATATGACGACGGGGGCGCTAGCGTTTGGCATTGAGCAGTTTATACGTCACCGAATCGTGCAGCGCGTTGAAAGATGCATCGATGACGTTGGCGGAGATGCCGATGGTGTTCCACACCTTGCCCTTGCCGTCGCGCGATTCGATCATGACGCGGGTGATGGCCTTCGTGCCCGCTTCGGGGGTGAGGATGCGCACTTTATAATCGGTGAGCTGGATGTCTTTTAAGGTTGGGAAATGCTTGACCAGCGCTTTCCTGAGCGCGGCGTCGAGCGCGTTTACCGGGCCGTTGCCCTCGGCGGCGGTCATGATCTCTTCGCCGTCCACCGCGATGCGGATGGTGGCTTCCGATACGTTCACGAGCTTGCCCTTGGCATTGAAGCGCCGCTCGCCGATCACGCGGAAACCCAGCACGTCGAAATACTCCGGCACCGTGCCGAGCATGCGGCGCGCCAGCAGCTCGAAGCTCGCCTCCGCGCCTTCGTAAGCGTAGCCGAGCTTTTCGCGGTCTTTGACTTCGCGCACCAGCTCGGTCACGCGCTCATCGTCTTTGACCTTGATGCCGAATTGCTTGAGGCGGTCGAGGATGTTGGATTTGCCTGCCTTGTCGGACACGAGGATGGTGCGGGAATTGCCGACCGTGGCGGGCGCGATGTGTTCGTACGACGTCGAATCTTTCGCCATCGCCGATACGTGCAGCCCGCCCTTGTGCGCGAACGCCGCCGCGCCCACGTAAGGCGCGTGCTGGTTTGGCGTGCGGTTTAAGCGGTCGTCGAGGAAGCGCGACACATGGGTGAGGTTCTTGAGCTTTTCGGCGGTGACGCCGGTGGTGTAGCCCATTTTAAGCGTGAGGTTGGCGATGATCGAGACGAGGTTGGCGTTGCCGCAGCGCTCGCCGATGCCGTTGATAGTGCCCTGCACCTGGCGCACGCCCGCGCGCACGGCGGCGAGTGAATTGGCCACCGCGCTGTCGGTGTCGTTATGGCAGTGGATGCCGAGGAATTTGCCGGGGATGTAGGGGATGACGTTGCCGACGATTTCCTCGATCTCGAAAGGCAGCGAACCGCCGTTGGTGTCGCACAGCACGATCCAGCGGGCGCCCGAATCGTAGGCCGCACGCAGGCATTCCAGCGCGTAATCGGGGTTGGCTTTGTAGCCGTCGAAGAAATGCTCAGCGTCGTAGAGCGCCTCGCGCTTTTTCTTCACGATATGCGCCACCGATTCGCCGATCATCCGCACGTTTTCAGCGGGCGATACGCCCAGCGCCGATTTCACCTGCTTGTCCCAGCATTTGCCGACGATGCAGATGGCCGGGGCTTCCGAATCGATAAGCTGGTTGAGTCCCGGATCGTTTTCCGCCGAGCGCCCGCTGCGGCGCGTCATGCCGAACGCGGTGATGCGGCTTTTAGAAAGCGAAGGGAGGGCGGCGAAAAACGCGTCGTCATTGGGGTTCGCACCCGGCCAGCCGCCTTCGATGTAGTCGATGCCGAGCCTGTCCAGCTCGCGCGCGATGGCCTGCTTGTCGGCCACGGTGAAGTCAACGCCGCGCGCCTGTGCGCCGTCGCGGAGGGTGGAGTCGTAGATATAGACGCGGTCAGAAGCCATGTGTTGCCGATGCTCCTGCGGAAGGGGTATCCAGTGATTTGGCGGCTAACTGGTACTGCGTGCCGATCCCGAGCGTATCCGCTATGCACTCGATGGCAAGCTTCGAATCTGCCCGTTTGGCATCGTAGTGCCTCTGTATTTCTGCCGCATCGCCCTTCTCGATTGATTGGTTCCTGGTAATCTGCTCCAGATCCTGGCGTGCTTCGTTTATCAGGAATGCTACGGCTTCTGCATCGGCGGTGATGTTTTTGTATGGCAGTAGCTTGAGTACGCTGAAAGCCAAGCTTTTTAAAGATTTCGCATCATGCGAGTTTGCCGCCAGAACAGCGGCCAGTTCATCGGGCTTATCTGCCAGCGCTGTTTCGATCATGCGGGTGCGTTTTTCAAACAGGCTATCGATTTTATGGTACACGGGCTCGACGCAGCCGTCGCACTTCTCTTTCCTGAATTTCTCGCTCACGCTTTTCTCCAATCCGTCGTGCCGTCTGGCCTATCTTCAAGGATAATGCCCTGATCGGCAAGTGTTTTACGGATTTTATCGGCTTCGGCGAAGTTTTTGGCTTTTTTGGCGGTGATGCGTTGATTTATAAGGTTTTCAATATCTTGGCTGCCTTCGCCTTTGAACCATTGTTCGGGAGACATGCTGAAAAAACCCAGCATCCGGCCCATTGTACTCAATTCTCTTGGGCTTGCTGTATGCATGAAGCTTATTGCCTTAGGGAGGTTGAGATCATCAGACAGCGCATCAATAAATGGATTCATGAAGTCAGGATGAGGACTTCGTTTCTCATTTTTTTCGGGAAGATGCTGCGATAGAAAACGATACCACTTATCCAGCGTCAGTTTCGCATCGTGCAGGAGCTTTTCATTCCAATCAAGCGGCTCATTATATTTAGCCGAAAGCAACGCGTAACGAATCACCTCGCCCTTTACGCCCTTATCCAGCAAATCCCGCACAGTAATAAAATTCCCCAGCGACTTGCTCATTTTCTCGCCGTTGACGGTGAGGAATCCGTTATGCACCCAGTACTTCGCAAACGATGAACCGGGCAGGGCGCACACGCTCTGGGCGATTTCGTTTTCGTGGTGGGGGAACATGAGGTCGGCGCCGCCGCCATGGATGTCGAAGTTCTGGCCGAGATAGGCGGTACTCATCGCCGAGCATTCGATATGCCAGCCGGGGCGGCCCTTGCCCCATGGGGAATCGAATACGGATGAGGCGTCGTCGCCCGCATCGGCGGGTTTCCACAGCACGAAATCGCCCGGATGACGCTTATACGACTCCACCTCGATGCGCGCGCCCGCGATGAGATCGTCCAGCTTGCGGCCCGACAGCGCG
>CAZBUX010000044.1:0-10215 GCA_964495185.1 uncultured Rickettsiales bacterium
GAGCACGTCGTCGCTGAGGTTGTATACCTTATCGGCGATACCCTGCGTGGCCGTTACGCTGATAGTGGCGGCAGCGGTGTCGGTATAGATCAGCACCAGCCCTTCCAGCACGGTTCCGGCCTCGCCTTTGAGCGTGTAGCCTCCGGTGATGGCGGTGGCGGTAAGGCTCACGGTATTCGTGCCACCGCCATCGACGGTATAGGTGGCCTCATAGGTGGAAGTACCGGGATCGATGTTCAGGGTGAAGCTGTTCACGCCAAGCGCGTTGCTGCGCGAGAACACGCTTAAGTTCGTGCTATCGGAGGAAAAGGAGAATTCGAACAGGCCACGCACGCCTTGAAGGTTGGTGGCGATCGCCGAGGAAAGCTTCCCTTCGTCGATGGTCATGACGTTGCGCACCAGCGGATTTTCAGTGGTTTCCGGCACGTCGACGAAGCTGATGCCGATATCGGCAAGCCGCGAGGGATTGCCGCTCGTAATACCGGAAACGACGGCGGAAAGCTGGGTGTTGATGCCGCTCATGGTCGAAAGAAACAGCGGATTTCCAGCCAGCAGCGACTCCTCGGCGAAGGTGCCGTCGGCGTTGAGCTTGGTCTGTTCGGCGGCGAACGTTTTCAGGTCATTGTAAGCGTTGGCGAAATTGATGATACCGTTTTTGACGATCTGGTCGTCGCCCTTGACGGTAACGTCCAGCGTAGTCAGCGCCGGGGTGGTCTGGAGCAGGGTGAAAGTGACGTCAGGGATGACGTCGTCGATACTGTTGTTCTGGCGCGTGATCTGCACGTTATTGAGCTTGAACACGGCGTTGGCGGCTTCCTGATCGGGCGCGACGGTCACCTGATCGAATACGCCGCCCGCATCGACCAGCGTACCGGGAGCGGTGACGTTATTAAAGTCGAAATCAGCGTCGAGCCCCGTTTCGGTGGCCACGAACGAGATGCGGAACTTGCCCTCGTCGACTTTGATGACGGTGGCGGTGATGCCGGTCGTCGTGGACACGGCGTTGAATTTGCCGACGACGCTGCTTAAGCTTTCGCCGTCATTTAACGTGATACTCTGGCCGTTTAAGGTGAACGTGCCACTGGTGAACTGCCCGGCTGCGGGCGTGTCGGACACGGCGGCGGCCCCCACGTCGGCGATGTTGATGTCACCGGTGGACTGGATTTTCGCCTTGGCGAGCGAGGTGATTTCATTCACGGTGTAGGATTGCAGCGACGCGCCGGGCGAGCTGGTCACGCCAAGGTAGGAACTTCCCGCCACCGAAGTGTTCGAGGTGACGCTGGAAGTAGTGTATTTGAAAATGTTATCGCTGGCGTTGGCCACGCCCGGGGGGTTACGCAGGAAATTCGTGGCGTCCTTGAATTTACTGAGCAATTGCTGGAATTCGGTGAGCGCCGCGGATTTTTTGGCGTTGAGGTCGATCTTGTCCTGCATCTGGACCGCCGGCAGGCCCTTGGCATCGGTCAGCGCCTTGATCAGCGACTCGGTATCGATACCGGAACCGCTGGCACCACCAACGACAGTTTTCCCGTTCGCCGAGAAAAAATTTCCCAGCTGTATCTGCGTTACCATGACACGTCCTCTTTTTTTTCAGGCGGGGCCGGCGGGATTTCCCGCCGGCATCCACCAGCCGAGTTCTACTGTATAGAATAAAGCAAAAACCGTGCCGTTATTCTATACTTTGATACTCACTACAGCCGCTTCCGCGCTGGTATGGCTCTGCTTAAACATCTCAGGCTCGGGTATGTACGTGATCTTACCGTCGCGCAAGCTGGTAAACCGCGTGATATATTGTCCGGTGGCGTCCTTGAAAAGCGAGAACGTCCTGTCGCTGACAACATATACGTTGGCGGTGTTCTGGGCCATTTTCTGCAAAGCCTCGAACCGTTTTTGCTCAGCCAGTTTGGCACTGAGGTCGTCTCCCCCGGAGGGTTTGGGGGCTGGAAGACCGGGCGTGCCTGTGGCTTTGGGCAAAGCCGGGATCGCGGCTTGGCCATGCGTAGGAAGCGTCGGCAGGGCGACTCTGTGTGTTCCTAATGCATCCATAGTATCCTCCTGAAAGGGCTACCCGGAGCGGTTGCCCGCCCCGGGTTCACCCCTGGATCCTATTAGCCGATCAGCTTCAGCAGGCTCTGCAGCTGCTGGTTAGCCTGGGCGAGTACCGAGATACCTGCCTGGAGCTTAACCTGCGACGTTGCATAGCTGGTGGATTCGGACGCGATGTCCGTATCCAGCAGTTCGCCACGCGCTGCGTCCTGGTTCTGAATGCTGGTCTGAATGTTTGCCGAAGCGAAGTTGAATCGCGACTGCAGGGCACCCACCGTAGCACGAATGGACGTTGCCGTTTTAGTAGCAAGATCCAACGCTGCCGAAGCGGCTGCCGCATCCGATGCCGAACCGACGCTCAAGGTCTGGCCCTGATAGAGGCTGACCGTGGTAGCGCTGGTGATCTGCACGCGAAGGTTATCGGCTGCGGTTGCGCCTACGGCGAAGTTCAGGCCGCTGCCTGCGCGCGAGAAGCCGGTATTGAGCGCGTCGATCACCGCCTGACGATCGCCAAGGTTCTGGCGAATATCGGCTACGTCCGTGTTATCGTCCGCGGACAGGCCGGTCAGGTTGATGATCAGCGTTTCACCGTTACCGCCTTCGAACACGATCACGGCACCGTCGGCAAAACCGGCATCGGCAACGCCGCTGGCGGTAAAGGTACGGCCGTTCACCTGCACGCTGAGTACGTTAGCATCGGCACCGGCGTTGCTGACATAGGCGAAGTTGCCGATGTCGGCGCGGGTCGGGTCGGCAAGACGTACGGCAGCAATACCGAGCGCGCCGTCACCGATCGTGTCTTCGAGGCGGGTGCCTTCGAAGTTCACGCCCTGTACGGTTGCGCTGCGCATGATGACGGTGTTCTGGAAGTCGAGGTTGAGCTGGGCTTCCGAGGTCTGCACCGTACCGTCGTCACTGAGATCGAATGCGGTAACGCCGAGGTAGAGACGGGTGTTGCCGTTGCGGACCGTCACTTCGGTATCGCCATCGGCGTATACGCCCGTGAATTCCACACCGTTGATGACGGCGGTAACCTGTGCCGAAACGTCATACACTACGTCGGAGATCGTGAACGAGGAGAACTGCCCGTAAACCGCGCTGTTCACCGATTCAAACGCGCCGTCAACCAGTACGGTCGTTCCGGTGGCGTCCACCAGATCGAGCTGGCCGGGGCCGGCGGTAGCGTCGGCGAGGCTGGTGCCGTCACGCTTGTCGAAGGCCTGAATAGCGACTTCCGAAGCGGCTGAAGCGTTGTCGTTGTCGGCAGTGGTGGGGTCGATCAGTGCGGCGAGCGCATCGGTGTTCACCAGTTTGGTTTTGGTGCCAAGACCGCCGGCAAGCAGCGTTACGCCGTTGAAGTTGGTGCTGTTTGCGATGCGGTCGATTTCCTGTGCGAGCGCCTGGAATTCCTGGTCAAGGAACCCGCGTGCGGCTGCGTCCAGCGAACCGGCGCCGGCTTGTACGGCGATGGCTTTCTGGCGTTGCAGGATGTCCGTGATCTGCGACAGCGAACCATCGGCGATCTGGAGCAGCGTGGTACCCTGCGAAGAGTTGATAAGTGCGGCTTTGAGCGCGCTCACCTGGGTACGCAAGCTGGTACCGGTGGCGAGTGCGGCTACGTCGTCCGACGCTTTCACGATGCGGTTACCGCTCGAGAGTCGTTGCACCGAAGCGGACGCACTATTAGAGGCAATGCCGATATTCGCTTGCGCGTAATATGCGGCAATATTGGTATTAATTGAGCTAACCATGGGATAAATCTCCTACTTGGATGTTATGTTTTCGAAAGCTACATGCTCTCACCTAGTATGCGGACATCTCTGGCCACATTAAACCCAGTATCGTCTTAAATAGTTAAATTAACCTTAATGCAGTTCTTCAATCGCTAATTTATTGGGTAAGCACTTGTCTTTTCGTTAGTCGTCGAGTAAGCCGCACAGCCGTGATTCCCTCGTCCAGCCAGTCTCAGCGTAGATTTGCAGAGAAAAACCGGGATTGCCGAGGTGATCCATGAAGCGCGACAGGCTTTGTATGACGCGCACCACCGTATCGCTTTGCGGCGATATTTCCTCTATAGCACAACTGCACATCAGTGCAAGCCGCACCGTCGCCAGACGCACGCCGATGATGGTGATGCGTTCGGAAAGATTCGCGCCGAGTCCGGCGAACGGAAAAAGCGCCAGCGAAAATTGCATGGCAAGATAACGGCGAAGCGGCTCGTCGTACTGCGCGCGCACCTGTTCCCAGTTTTTTTTCAGGCGCGCGTAAGCGGCGACGCTGGTGTCATCGGTGTGGATCAGCACCTGCTCCCAGTCGAGCTTCACCGCGAGCGCGCGCTCCATGTCGCCCACCGTCTGCAATAATCGCGGCGGCATTTTTTTGCGCGAGGCGACGATGAGCCCCGAAAGCGCGTGCAGCAAATTAAACGGATCGGCCTGGTTGCTTTCCGCCGCCGGAATACGCGCGTCGGCGTTGGGAATGTAAAACGCCGCCGCCTGCCCCCAGCTTTTTTTGGCGATGAGCTCCAGCGAACGGCTGGCGCTCGCCGCACGCAGGAGAATCCGCTCCGGGGTAACAGATTGATCGGCACAGGCGTTCACGAAGGCACGGTGCGCGGCAAGCGCATCGTCGGACGACATGTCTTCCGGCAAATAATTTTTCAGCGTCTGCGGCAGGCGCGTGGCATCACCCGGTTCAAGTGCGAGCATGTCCTCACCGGCGAGCATCAGCCGCACGATTTCGGGACAGGAAGGCGTGGCCGTCATCACCGTCGTATCGCCGAGCGAGCGCGTGACGCGCGGGTAGAAATGGCAGGCGTCGCCAAGGAATTTTTCGCCGTAATCCTTATGGATGCCGCACAGCCCGCCTTCGAGCTTCACGCAGTAACCGCTCTGTTCGTCCTTGCGCATGATCCACGACGCCGCGCCCTCGTCAGGCTCCACGGCGGCAAGCAGTTCCGGCTTTTCCGCACGGTAGCGCGCCAGCGTCGCGTCGTCGACCTGCATCGACCAACCTTTGCAGCACGTATCCTCGCACTTGTCCCCAAGGCAGGAAAACTGCGATACGGTGCGGGTGCGAAGAAGAGCGGTCATGTGATTCTCCTAATATCCTTCGTCATTGCGAGCGCAAGCGAAGCAATCCAGTGTGCCATGTCTATGGCACGAATAGCTACTATGTCGCGCCAATGGCGCTTATACTGGATTGCTTCGCTTGCGCTCGCAATGACGTGATTTTTCGTTAATGCATCGGTGATTTTTTAAGCACGAATAACTGCCCGGCGACGGGTCTTTGCTTTTCCGTGCGCAGTGCGATGTCCTGCTGCCTGAGCAGCGTATATCCTTCCTGCGCGGCCACCTGCGTTACATAGCGTGGCGCATGGGTATAGCGGCCCGAGGCGAGCAGGCGAAAACGTTCGCCCTCCTGCCCGCGTTGCACGGTAAACACCAGGACGCCCGAAAGCCCGAGCACGCCGCGTGCCGCCATAAGAAACGGCGACAGGTCGCCCGTCCACGCCAGCGCGTCAGCGGCGACCACGAGGTCGAAGCGCTCCCTGCATCCGTTCATGAAGTCGGTGAAGTCGGCAATATGCAGCGCGTCGTATAACTGCCGCGCGCGCGCTTTTTCCAGCATGCGCTCGGAAAGGTCGACGCCAACGCGCGCTGCCGTCATTTCCTTCAGCGCTTCACCGGCAAGCCCGGTGCCGCAACCGAGATCGAGCAGGCGCAGGGGGGCTGCGTCCTTGCTCTTTTGCAGGCCGCGCACGGCGTCGGCAATATGCGCGGGCACCCTGCCCGCCAACGTCTGCTGTGACTGGTAATCGTAGCGGTCGGCGCCGCCGTCGAACAGTTTCACGATGTATTCTTTCGGCGCAGCGGCGGGGTTGCCGCCGGAAAGCGCGAGGTGGCGGTGGCGCAGCACGGCGTTTCCCGGCTGCGCGGCGAGCGCCTGCGCGACCAGTTGCAGCGCCTCGTCTTTCTTATCCTGCCCGAGCAGCGACATGACCAGCATCTCCATCACATACGCGTCGCCGGAGTTGAGCGCATGTGCCTGACGCAGCACCTGTTCGGCTGCCGCGCATTGCCGCTGCGCGAGCAGCAGCCCGCCAAGCAGCGCGTGCGACGCGGGCCCGCCGGGATTAAGCCTTACCGTCTGCATGGCATATTTGATCGCCGCGTCGAACTGCCCGCGCCGTTCGGCAAGCAACGCCAGCCCGTGCAACGCTTCATGGGCGGACGGGTTCAGTGCCAGCGCCTTGGAAAAACAGGCTTCGGCGTCGCGGTCGCGCTTTTTTTCCATGAGCAGCTTGCCCTTATGGACATAGCCCAGGAAATAGCCGGGCAGGCGCGCGATGAATTTGTCGAACAGCGTTTCGGCTTCGGCGCTGCGGCCTTGCAGGGCGAGGCATAGGGCTTCGTGTTCGTCGATATCGGGAATGTCGGACGCGGCACGTGCACGGGAAAACAAGTCGAGCGCTTCCGCGAAACGTCCCTGCTGCGCGCGGGCGTCGGCCAGCAGCATCAGGTGGAACGGGTTTTCCGGTTCCAGCAGGTGCGCGCGCCCGAACGCCTCCGCCGCCCCCTCCCATTCGCCGCGCGCGAAGCAGATCTGCCCGAGCTGCATGTGGAAAGCGGGTACGCCGGGCTCGCGCGAAAGCGCCATGCGCTCGAAATCGAGGGCTTTTTCAAGGTTGCCGGTAGTACGCAGGAGCGCGGCCATAAGATGGTGCCCGTAGGCGAATTCCGGATCGGCGGCGAGGATTTCCTGACAGAGATTCGCGGCCTGCTTGAGCTCGCCGGAGATCAGCAGCGATTCGGCCTGCTGGTAGGTATCGATGAGGGCAGCCGACGCAGGCATACCGTCACCCCAACATGTGCTGGACTTTGTAATGATCCTGCTGGAACACGTGCTGCGCGCCGATGCGGCGCGCGGCGTCGATAAGCAGCGGGGCGCGGGCGTTGACCGACAGGCGCACCTGATCCGGGTAGCGGTGCACCGACACGATGAGAAGCGCCGCTACCTGCGCTTCGTCGATTTCGAGATCCTTGCACGCGCTCACGATATCGGCGCGGGCGACGATGGGATTATCGATATCCAGCGGCAGGGTGATAAAAGAAAGCCGCGCATCGTCGAGCGATTGCAGCAGGGTGAATTGCGGCATCTTTTCACCGGGGAATCGCGTCAGTACATAGTTGAACTTGTCGGGGATGCCCAGCAACCCGCGCGGGAATTCCAGCGCCTTGCTAAGGTCAACGCTAAGCTCGCCGAAGCGGGACTGGATCGTTTCGCCGTCGCCCGAGGGCGTGCCGGTGATAATGGCCGATGGATTGAACATGTGCGGCTGACTCGTCCCTTGCATAATGGCAACCTTAACTACCTATGGTTTAATCTAGCGTAAATAATCCGAAAGCCTCAAGGAATTAATTTTGGCGAAGGCCTGGAACGAGGCCTGCAGTATCCCCTGATTGATGGCGACCTGGGTGGAAGCGGCGATGATGTCGGTGTTGTTGATTTCCTCTTTCATCGACTTCCAGTATAATTTCAGCGCGTTATGCTGCTCGTTGGTCTGTTCCAGCGCGATAGTGTTGGTGTTGACCGTGGCCTGCAGCCCGATAACGCCTTTCAACCCCTCGTCCACAAGGGTATAAGCGGCCTGCAGCGCGCTGTCGTCGTTGTAGGTATCGCCTTTCTGTGCCATAGCGAGACCGGCCATGATTTTCTGGAAAGCCGGGTCGTCGGCACGGATATTGTAGTTGAATTCGACGCCGTCCTGCGGGCGGACGCTGACATCCTGATCGCTCCCCTGGTAATAACCGGTGTCCGGCACGCCGCTATAGACCAGCGACGGGAAATCGTTGCTGTTGACGGCAGGCGTGTCGGTACGCGAACCGGAAAACAGGTAGCGCCCCTCCGCGTTTGAATTGAGCTGGCCGGTAAGCGACTGCCACGCGCCGCGCAGCATGACATCGAACGGCACGCCGTTGGAGGCGGCGGCGTTGCGTCGCGTGCTGATGATGTTTTTCAGGTTCATGGCAGTGTCGATGATCTGCGACAGCGCGGCGTTGGTGCCGTTCAGGCGGCTCTGCACGAGCTTGTTGTTGATGACGTACTGGTCGGTTTTGCTGATTCTGGAATCGAGGTCGATAAACTGCTCCGCCTGCGAGGCGATACCCTCGAAATCCTTCGATTTCTGCCCGCTGGACAACTGGTTCTGCAGCGTCATCAGCTCTTCCTGCACGCGCGTGGCGTCGCGCAGCGTATTCTGGAAGACGGCGTAGGTACTTATGCGTCCGAGTGCCATGGTATGTTGCTCCTACTCCCTAAAACGATTGCAACAGCGTATCGAACAATTCGTTGGCCACCGTGATCACACGGGCCGACGCCGAATACGCGTTCTGGTAGACGATGGTGTTGGCGAGTTCCTCGTCGAGGTTGACGCCGCTGATGGAATCGGAGCGTTCGGCAAACCCTTCCATGAGGACCCGCGCGTTTTCCTGATTATTTTTGGCGTTAGCGGAATTCGTCGCAGCGGCGCCGATGATCTGCCCGGCGAAGCCCGAGAATGTCTGCTGCGTTTCGCCCAGTCCCCCTGCGGCGGCGAAGCGAACCACTGTGCTCCCCATCTGGAACATGGCCTGAATGACGCTGTTGTCGCCGATGTTACGCTCATAGGTGTAAAGCGGCGGCTGGGCAGGATCGACGTTAGGCGTGCTGCGGGCAAGGGTGCCGAGCGAAATGAGGTTAGGATTGTCGATCAGTCGCTGTGCTACCGTCAGTTGTGCGGCGCTTTTGGTGATAAGGTCGTCGGGATCGCTGGTCGAAAGGCTGTTGAAGAAGTTATTAAGCTCGAAATAATGCGAGAAACCGTAGCCCGTGCCTGCGACTGCAGGCGAACTGTTGGGCAACCCAATTTCAGTGCTCGACAGGCTGTCGATGGCGACGACATAATCGCCGTTCGTGCTCTCGATTTTCAGGAACCCGTTTTGCGAGCCGGTATAAGCGCCATTGCTCGTGGGAAGCTCGACGCCGTTTGCGTCCACGAGCTTTGCGCGCATCAGCGGCTGGTTGCTGATAGGAACCTCGATAATGCCGTCGCCGTTGGCGGCTACCGCACCGTAGCGACGGTTTAGCAGGTTAGAGGCGTTGTTTTCAACGCGGTAGCTTATCTGGGAAGTCGTGACGTTGCCGTCGCCGTCATCGACCACAACGTCGGCGATGACCGTGAAATATGGCGACGCGGAATTGGCGCTGAGATCGACGGTAATCAGCCCGCCCGGAGCGGTGCGCCCGTTTTCGCCGGCGGCCATGTGCGCGTAAGGCGTGCTCGCGGTCGCCCCGACCACGGGGGATGTGCCGCCACCACCGGCAAGCGTGGTCACGATCACTTCGAAGCTGGTGGCGGTGACGTTGGTCACGGTCAGTACCTGGTTGAATTCCGAGGCGGGGATGCCATCGATTGGCCCACCGGGATCGGACAGCAGCACCTTGTCACCAATGCTCAGGCCGTGCGCCGACACCGTATTGACCACGACCGAATTTACGCCAGCAGTGGTCACATAGGTATTGACCGGATCGAGATCGATGCGCGGCACGTCGGTAGTCACAGAGGTGATGTCGGCGGCGGTGCTGTCGAGCACCTGCACGTTCCTCACATAGAAATCCGAGCCGGTGGCGGAGATATTCTCGAGGTTGAAATCGAAGGAGAAAAGCGGCGGCGTGCCGGGCAGGCTGCTATTGTCGGATACGAGCTGGATATTGTTTAAGTTGCCAAGCACCGCGCGGTTCTGCGGCGCACCGTAATGCTGGTTTATCTCGTTGATGATGCCCTGCACCGAGGGATAACCCGCGCCGACGCCGGTGTTGAGCGTGGCGAGGTCGAGGGTAAGCGGGCGCACGCCCGAAGTTTCGTCGTCGTATTGCGACATGACGGGCTTACCGTTCTTGTCGACCAGCGCGATACGCACCTGCCCTTCCCATCCGGTATAGTCCAGCGCGTTCACTTCGCGGGCGCCCGTGTAGGAACTAGCGCCCGGAAAGCTGATGCCGCGGTTATGGGCGGCGTTCATCTGCTCGCGCAGTTGCGAGGCGAGCGTGTCGATCTGGGCGAGCAGGGCGGGAAGCTGGCGGTCGTGCATTTCGAGCAGCCCCTTGATCTTGCCGCTTTGCAGCAGG